>JAFGHB010000066.1 GCA_016930255.1 Methanomicrobia archaeon
ACGGTATTCTCCAACAGACACCTCAAAGAAGAGCAGATCATGATGATCTGCAAATTGCTGGTCGAGAAGAACGGAATACGAGCTATTTTAGCCGATTGAACCACAACAAATAGTTATTACCATTCTAACCTTAAGTAAAGGGTAGCTATGACGACGGCACACGGCTGGAAGAAGAGAATACTCCAGATCGACCTTTCAAAGGGTAAGGTGAATAGCTTTACGCCTGATAGGTCCTTACTACAGGAATATATCGGCGGCCGCGGGCTTGGAGCGAAGATAGTTTACGATGCAGGGCGTGTTGACGCGCTCTCGCCCGCAAACCTGTTGGTATTTGCTGCGGGGCCGTTAACCGGCACGACGACGCCAGCGTCTGGCAGAGTCTCCCTTTCCACGAAATCACCGTTAACTGGCACGATATTCGATTCCAACTGTGGCGGCTCATTTGGCCCCGAACTGAAGAAGGCTGGCTACGATGCGATCGTTATTACGGATAAATCGCCGGAGCCGGTTGTTCTTGCGATAGAGGATGAGCACGTGGATATTAAACCTGCGGGGGCGCTCTGGGGTAAGAACGCCAAAGAAACCACGAAGCTGCTCGACGATAAGGGCCGCGTCGCCTGTATCGGCCGGGCCGGTGAGAAACAAGTGCTTTTGGCTTCAATCATGTCTGATAGGGTTCATACGTTTGGTCGCGGCGGCGTGGGCGCGGTAATGGGCTCGAAGAACCTGAAGGCGGTGGTCGTAAAGGGCACCGGCAGCGTCGATATCTTTGACCACAACGAATTCATCAAGCAGAAGCAGTCGATTAACCGGCTCTTGATTGCGAGTCCGACGATAACTAAAGGTCTGGCGGTCTTCGGCACGCCGTTTTTGATGAAGATCTCGAACTGGATGAAGATCCTGCCGATCGCGAATTTCGAAAAGGCCGAGTCTGAGGTCGATCTGAACCCGTTCTTTGCCAAGAGCATCGTGGAACGAAAGTCGCCCCGGAGAAAGGCGTGCTATTCCTGCCCCATTGCCTGTAAACGGGAGGCTGAGACGGGAGAGGAACTGCCGGAATACGAGACTATCGGCGTGATGGGTGCGAACATTCGCAATGCCGATTATGAGGCTATTGTTACGGCAAACCGGCTCTGCAACGATTACGGCCTGGATACCGTCTCGGTCGGTGTGGTTTTGGGCAGTTACGCTGAAATACATAACAGGGGCATTTCAGGGGATGAACTGGCAACGCTCACAAAACTGATCGGAGAACAGGAGGGTGTGGGCGAACGTCTTGGCAAAGGCGCCAGACGATTCGCAATCGACAAAGGCAAACCAGAAGCGGCCATGCAGATTAAAGGACTGGAACTGCCTGCGTACGACCCGCGTGGTGTGAAAGGCTTGGGGTTCAGTTATGCCACGTCCAATCGCGGCGGCTGTCATACCCGTGCGTACCTCGTCGCGCCAGAGATACTGCGGAAGCCCAAGGCGATTGATCCGTACACGCTTGCGGGCAAGGCGGGGCACACAAAGATATTCCAGGACCGGTTTGCCGCGGTGGATTCGCTCGTGGTGTGTAAATTCGCGTTCTTCGGCGTCGGTGAGGAGGAGTACGCGAACATTCTGAGTGCGGTAACCGGCGTCTCATATACATCAGAGGATCTTATGCGGGTTGGCGAGCGGATATGGAATGTAGAACGGCTGTATAATTTGCGGGAAGGGTTTACGGAAGAGGACGATATGCTGCCCGAGCGGTTCTTCACTGAGGAAGTAAACGGACGCATTGTAGACAAAAACGAGTTCTTAAAGGCGCGCGATGAATACTACCGGATGCGGGGCTGGGACGAGCATGGCGTACCGACGAAAAGGACGTTGAGGCGGTTGGGGATAAAACATTTGAGTGCCCCAATAGATCCAATGGGCGAGATCTGTCTGTAACCTAATAAACAACAAATGAAACTTCATGAAAAAGCGGATAGGATTTACCTCTAAAAACCACTTCATAAAGTAGATTCTACAGTATTTGATACACTTATAACTGAAAAAGGCATATTTCTAATTTTCTCGTTTCCTTTAACTAGAGCCGTCAGTTTCCCTAAGTAAGTCTGAGCATATCTCTCTCTTTCTTCTCTCCTTTTTGGAAGTTTAAACAAATAAGCAATATTATCAATTAATCCTTTTAATTCATCATCTGAAATAAGCCCCTCTCCGCTCAAAAAGCTTTTAAGTTGAGATATATAAAAAGCACAATATGCGCCATGCAAGAGGTGTAATCTTGCAACCTCTTTACTTTTTTCTTTTTGTACATAATCCTTTATAATATCATTCCATGATTCTGCATTTTCTTGCAATATCTTAGTATTTTCCTCATAAGATCTAGAGATACTTTTGTAATATCTTTCTGAGCTTACTAGACCCTTCTTCCTCAATTCTTTCTCAAGTTCATCTTTACTATATTTATCTATTAATTTTGATAACGGCTCTAGAATTCTTTTACGATCTTCTATCGATGTAGGATAATCAAATTCTATTCTTTCAATCTTAGATGAGGAATTTAACCCGACTTGAATACCCCTATCTTCTATTTCATAATCCTCCCCGTCAGCTAGCCATGAAATGCCGTAACGTGCATATATATCAGGAACAACTATATAATGCCAAAATCTCGCATTAAGATAGGCTTCTAGTGGATTTCTGTGCTCTAATCCCTTTTCTATTTCTACTACATTTTGTGGGTGCCCACACAACTTCTGCCAACTTACTTTCTCAGCAATGAAATGTGGTAATTTGTTTAACTCTGGTGCTAGTCCTTTCTCTACCTCTTTAGAATATTCATCGAGGGTATTTTGAGGCAATCCTTGAATTATCGTTTCATATTTCGTTTCCAAAATATTTACTCCTTGTTCAAAAGCAAGATATGGCTCGACATTATTAGCTGATGCTATTAGTAAATCTTCGTATAATTGTGCCCGAATTAACTCAAATCCTTCTTTCTTTAAAGTGATAAAAAAATCCTCAAATACATCATTCTTATACTCTTCAAAATGATTAGCTAAAATAGGCACAACATCGCCCTTCAGTACTAAATTACTTAACTCTTTAGGAGTAACTCCACAATAATTTACAAAATCCTTCTTATCATTTGTTGGCCTTATATAAATTATGGTTTTCCTACAATAGGGAATTAGAGAATACATCCAAATTGGTATGAAATTTCCCTGATACGCTTTATTATCTCCTCGACGATAAATCCCATATATGTGCTCGTATAATTCAAATTTTTCTGGAAATACGCTTATAGGGTCCCCCTCTTGAAATTTCGCCTGATTAACGTCAATGACCATGCTTTGTATTAAATCTTCAAGAGGCATCATTATCGCAATCCCCTAATTAGTGCATTTACTTGTAATATTATTTCTCTATCACATTCTATATTTAAAACTTTCGCTTTTTTCTTCTCAACAATATGTTCAAGTATCCTCTTCGCTTCATCCGAGTAATAGAACGGCTCGTTGATAGCATACCACTCCTCATTTTTATACTGTGGTAAATTCACGTGCACTTCATACACTCTATTAATGCCCATTTTCTCGACAAAATCAATCACATCCATGCCAAAGTTATGCGCTGATATGATCATATGTGCTAAGTCCAGCAGAAAGTTACAATTTATGTTATCTGATGTTTCTAACCAAAATGAAAAGAGATAATACTGGATTATTACACCATATTTCAATAAAATATACAATCCAGCCTAATAATAGAAGCCTAATAAACCAAATCATATGTTTTCCCGCAGACATAAACTTAAGTTTCTCTTCCAACCAAAATTTTTTTCTTCTATCTAGCACATTTTGAAGATCTGGGAGAGAACAAATCACAATTTCGCCCTCATTATAATTGCCAATATCACGTTCAATTTCCCTCATTCTTTCTTTCACGGCTCCTTTGCAGCTTACATTGGACATCATATCTAAATGTAGTACATACAATGCCAGAACTCCAATAAGAAACACGAGAATCACTGATGCTCTATCATTTTCCCAAAGTCCTTTTAGCCCTATTAGAACACCCAATATACCAAGAGCGATGTAGAATTCGTAAGGTACAAGTCTATCACGGTAAGCATAATTTCGATCTAGGAGTTCGTACTCTTTCCAGATGGTCTCAATTTCCTTTTTCTTTGAGTTCATTGTAATGACACCTAAATACACCTATTCTCTGAAACCATTTTTCATCCTTTATGAAAGGATAGCAATTCTTTTGGAGATGATTGATAAAATAATCCACTCTTTTACCAGATGCTTTTCCGATCTGGTATTCGTGTATTTTCAATCTCACATCAAATCCAAAGCTCTCCAACCTTTCTTTAGTCATTTCAATGTTAGCGAAATTAGAATGTTGCGTTATAAAGCAGCCACCATCTTTAAGATATTTAGGTATTTTGCTTATCAAAGGATCTAAATATTTCCTCCCATCAGGGCCAGCATCAACAGTTCTTGTAATATATTCATCGTGTTGCTCATCTGGAGGTGTTGGAAGTGCTGTCATGTTACTCACAATAATATCAAAAGTTTCTCCGTTTTTAATCGGTTCAAAAAGGTCCCCGGTCCTCGCATCCACTTTAACATCATTTAGGGATGCATTATACTCTGTACATTTAACTGATGGGAGGTGTATATCAGTCGCTACCACCGAAGCACCTTTCTTAGCAGCTAAAATTGCGAGAATACCAGAACCAGTACCAACATCAAGCACCCTATGACCTTCCTTAACGACTTCTAGTAATTCTTTAGCCAGCAAAAAAGAATCTAATTTTGGGGGATAAACCCCTTCAAAAAGACTTATTTTCATGTCTGGCAGTTCTATTTCCAAACCATAAGATTCCATATATTCTTTTATAGATTTTATCTTATTCCCTTTCACTTATTCAATCACCACCCTATACACCACAAACGCCTCCGCATACTCAACTTTCGCTTGAACCCCCCTGAACCGTGCATTTGACTCTATCACATCCACATCCATATATGGTTTCTTCACCTGTGTTTTATGCATCTTCAACGCTTCTACCTTCTTCGCCCGATACTTTGAAATATCGACAAAATAATTAGGTGAGAAAGAGGTTCGTGTTGAAGGTGATTCGTAAAATATAATCGTCTTTGCTTTTCGCGCTGCGTGTAAAGTGATAAGTGACGTTCTTACGTGATCCAAATGATCGTCTTCTAAATAATGGGTGTAGATTATATTAGGTTGCAGTCTCATTACCTGTTGATAAACCTCTTCGAGAGTGCCTCTAGAAATGTCAATATTTGCATCGGGCAGTCCGAATATTTTTATGTTTTCTTCTTTAACACCGAGGAACGCCAAAGCATCTTTCGTTTCTTTTTCCCGTAATTTTCCTTTTAAGGTTTTATTCTCTTCTTCGTCTATTTGTCCCCCCTCTGTGAGTGCCTCATCTGGAACTCCTCCTTCGCCTCGTGAAAAAATCAGAACATTTACAGTATCGCCCCGCTTAACGTGCCTGGCTAAACATCCACCTAATCCCAATTCGACATCGTCTGGATGTGCTCCGATAGCTAAGATTCGCATCGCAGTCTCCCCGGTATTCAAAAAGCAATAATAGTAGTTATATCTTTTCCTATAGTGAAGTGAAGAACATTTTTCAATCTTTTCGTTGAACCTGTCACGCACTCCCCTGAACTTCCTCCAATTCGATCTCGAACAGTTTCGGCCAGTATTTCCCGGTAACGAAGAGCCGGTCATTCGCTGCATCGTAAGCGATACCGTTAAGCACACCAACAGGCTGATAGGCGTCTTTATCGCTCAAAAGCCCGTCGAGATCGATCCGACCAATCACGTTGCCGCTCTCCGGTTCGATAATCACGATGCGGTCTGTTGGCCAAACATTAGCGTATACTGTCCCGCGGATATATTCAAGCTCGTTGAGGTGCGTAACAGGTGTATCGTTATCATTGACTTCGATGCGTTTGACCTCTTCAAATGTCTCGGGGTCCACGAAATGTAGCGTTGCCGTTCCGTCACTCAGGATCAGGTGCGTGCCGTCATGGGTGAGCCCCCAGCCTTCGGTGGCGTAGGTGAAGTTTCTCGTTAAAGAGAAGCTCTCTGTATCGTAAACGAAGCCAACCCCCGACTGATAGGTCAGTTGAATCAGCGTATCGTTCCAGAGGGCTATGCCCTCGCCAAAGTACTGGCGGGGCAACTGGTATTTCTTGAGGACTTTCCCTGTTTCCAATTCGACTTTGCGCACCGTTGATTCGCCGCGTCCACCGGTTCCTTCATACAGGAAGCCGTTATCAAAAACCAACCCCTGCGTGAAGGCTTTGGAGTCGTGGGGGTAGGTAGTGACGATTTTGTAGCGGTAAACCTGGGGAGTATTCGGCGTGGGTGTCGGCATCGGTGTCGATATCGGCGTCGATGTCGGCAAAGGCGCTTCGTTCTCAACGCATCCTGCAAGCAGTGCTACAAGTGCTACTGCGACTATCATCGCTACCGTAACCATTCCGCGTTTCTTATCGTCTCGCATCGTCCTCATTTTCAGCTGATACTTTGCCGCTGATACAGCGCCTATAAAATTAAGGACAAGATAACTTAGATATACGCCCAATGAAAAAATTTATCTTAACGTATGTCTTGATTAGTACACAGGAGTATGAGTAGGTTTTGACTATGAAATCTCTCACACTTGATACCGAGCTGGATGTCAGACGGAAATTGCTCTGGTGCTTGTTCTGGGCGAACCGGAAGGCTATAAGGACTGAGGGGTGTGCACCATTTCGGATTGAGAAGATAGCTACCGGCGAAGCACTGTACCATTCAGAGCAAGGGAAACTACTTAGATTGTCGGGTGAGGTTTTAGAAAAGGTTGAAAAGGACATGAACGGGGGTAAACCCGTGGATTTCACCATTACGATAGGCGCGGAGACCTTCGATATCACGTTCTACAGAAACGTCTTTTCCGTGACCACACGGAGGAATAAAGAGATGGAAGCAGAGATAATTGAGAGCTTGCATGAAGAATTGATACGTGGAAAGCCGAATTTCTGCGCATCATTTCTTAAACGAATTGGAATTGATATGACCCTATGAAGAGGCGTGGAAAAATGGAATCAAAAGAAGATGTTGAGCGCTTGAAGCGGATTTTAAAGACGCATAAAGATTCGCTTGCTCGGGCAAAGGCAGTTGAGGCTCTGGGGACTTTAGGCGAGCCCGCTGTTGAACCGCTCCTTCGTGCGTTACACGATGAGCACTGGGACGTCCGGCGAAGGGCAGCGTGGGAACTCGGTAATATCGGCGATCCTGCGGTAAAACCACTTATTCACGCGTTGAATGATGAACGCTGGGACGTTCGCCGGAAAGCGGCATGGGCGCTCGGTAACATCAAGGCTCCCCGGGCGATTGAGCCGTTAATTCACGCGTTAGAAGATGAACGCGCGGATGTTCGCGAGCAGGCAGCGTGGGCGCTTGGTGCTCTACGGAACCTCAGAGCGGTAGAACCTTTGATTCAGGCCTTGACGGATAAAAACGCAGGTGTTCGCCGCGAGGCTGCGCGATCGCTCGCCGTGTTAACCGTGATAAACGAAGCCCGTGTCAAAACGAAGATTCAGGACCACGAATCAACCTTAGACGAGCAGAAGCGCGCGGCATTCCAGCAATGCAAGAAGCTATACGAGCAGGAGCTCGAGAAAGCGCGTGTGAAACACGAGTAATGAAAAAGCTTTTCGATTCCTTTGCCATTAAGTAGTATATTCAGGTAGCGAACGAAATGGAGGAGCTAATAAAATACGGGCGGAAGATCGTGGCGGCGGGGCTTGCGCATTCGCATTTCGGCAATGTGAGCAAACGCGTGGGCGACCAGATGCTGATCAGCACGACGGGCAGCATGCTGGACGAGCTTGAAGGCCAGATTGTTACGGTCCCTGTCGATCCCGAATCGCCCGATGAGCTTGACGTGATCGCGTCGACTGAGGTGAATGTCCACCGTGCGATTTACAAAGAGACGTCCGCGCTTGCCATCCTCCACGGGCATTCGAAATACGCGGTGGCGATGTCCATGCTCTACGAGCCGGGCGAGCAGATCGTGCCGGAAGATACGGAAAGCATGTACGTGCTGCATGAGATACCGGTAGTCCGTGGCGGTGTGGGCTCGGACGAACTGGCGCGTAACGCGGCCAACGCGCTTCGTGACCATAAGGGCATTATCGTTCAGGGCCACGGCACGTTTGCACGCGGCGCAACGGTCGATGAAGCATTTGTCATTCTCAGCGGGATCGAACACGCCTGCATGGTTAAATATCTGGTTGATAATGCGAACGCAACAAAACGGATCAGCGTTTAGATTTTATCCTGCAGGAGTGCGCTGGCGAGGTGATCACATCCCGCTTCGCGTACAACAAAGCCCGTTTGCCGTCGTGAAACGCTTCTGTCAGCTTGAAATTCGCGCGACCTTCCGTGAGCGTATCAGTCCAATCAGCAGCGGCGATATGCAGGAAATCGTCGCAACTCGCCTGCTCCAGAATCAGTGTTATTTCTCGCTCTTCTCCGCCCTGCGTTAGCGTGCCTCTTAACTCAGCGCCATCAGGAAACTTGGCGAGGAAAACAGACGGGAGGCGAACGCAATAGCCGCTTGATCTGGCAGGGAGCGCATCGTTACACTTGCGGATGAGCACAGCTTCTAAAATCAGCGCCATTTCCCTGATAAGCCATTTTGCACCAAAAGCTTTATTTGTTGCGACAATATTGTATCCATAGGGTTGTTGGCAGCGTATTATGAATGAAGAACAGGACAAAAATGAAACGGGAGGTCTTTCGTTTGCGGTAGCTCTTCTTGCCGCACTTGGGACTATCTTGTATGCCTCATACACTTATTTGCAAACCCCGTCTGACTCCTTCTGGTATTTCTTTATTTGTGGATTATTTTCTATCGCGGTGGTTTTAGTATTTTGCCTTCTTTTGTATATTTTGATTAAAGGTTACTCAATAGAAGTAGCTAATCATGAAAGAACAAGATGGTTGAATAAAAGAGCATCCACCATTTATTTGATGGTATTCCCAGTATGCACAGCAGTACTGATTATGTTTCTTTTTATTAGTGGTTTTGCATACTTATATGTGAAATCTGATATCGCAAGCACAGACAGTTGTTCTGTAATAATAGGCTTAATTACCTGGGGTAGTGCTTTCGTTGGTGTTCGTATTATTTTTGGTGATTTTTTAGGGGATATTGACCAGTTTAAAAAAATAATCGATAAAACAGAGGGTAGATGGATGAAAAGATTGATGAAGTTTTCCATAGTTTTATGTATCTTTGGTATCACGTATGTGATATGGCTTGCTATGTTTTCTATTATCATCACTTATATATAGTCATAAAAGTCATTATTAGGTGCATAATTGGTTTTATTACAAAACGATGAACCAATTCATATTTTGTTTCACGTAAAGGGCCCAAATAATGGTTTAGCAATAGCCCTCGCACAGGAAGATGCCAATCATACTTTAAATCTAAAGGCAGAAATCACGTTAAGTCCTGACTTCCCCTACAACGAAACAGTCCAGTGAAAATCACGCAACCATCCCCTCAAGCTCTGCTTTGAGCGCCTCAGCCATCTCCGCAGCGCAGTACCCGTGCGTAGTGCACGTAACGGTATGCAACTCCTTCGGCTCGGATGCTTTCGAAAAGGTCTGCTCGGCACTCTCGTAATCGATGATGGTATCGTTTATGGAATGCAGCATCACGAACTTCCGCGGTGGGATCTCACCGAGATACGTTTCCGGATCGATCGATTGGTAAAATCGCATCATTTCAGGATCGGTTAGTCTACCTGAGGCAATTGCCGCATCTATGCCATACCCGCAGGTGCTAATGGCAACCACGCCCCGTGCTTCGGGGTCGAGCGCACAGGCAATAATGGCAAATCGCGCTCCATTGCTCTCGCCCGCATATACGACACGGTTCGGGTCGATCCCGGGCTGATTCCGTAAGATCGCAGCCGCCGCGAGTGCATCGTACACCATCTTGTGCTCGGTCGGCTCTTCACCGTTCATAAACACCTGTAAATCGCCCGGTATATCTATAACACCAAGATTACGCTGGTCAAGAGCGATGCTCGCGTAGCCGAGGCTGCAAAGATACGTTGCAAGCCCTTGCTCGCTTTCTTTCGTTACGGTCGCACCGGGAAGCAGCACGACACTGGGAACTTCCACCTGCTGCTGCGACTGTGCCACGGGCATTCGCAGCAGTCCCTCAATCTCCGTTTCACGGCTGGTGAATCGGACTTCATAAAGCGTGTAGTTGTCCGCCGTTTCGAGTTCCTCAAGTTCATAATCTGGCGTACTCAAAGAGTATTCCAGCAGCCCCTCCGGGGTTACACACCAATTCTGCCCGGTATCGGAAAGGAGTATCACGCCGGCGAGTGCCGCAATGATACAGCCAATGGCAAGCACACGAATCACCATGCGAGAATCCGTCATTTTTCCGTGCCCTCTCTTTTCTTCATTCTTTTTAGCGATCTGATAAAGGCATCCAAATAATTTGAAACTCTGGCAGTAATTAAGTACATGTATTTTAGTCCTGCTCCTCTATTCTCGATGTCGAAAAAGAAAACCGTTTATTATGTGGCGGCGATTACTACTACTATGAATCTGAATCCAGAAGAAGCTCAGGATCGGACCCGCGCACTTCTCACCATGATCGAAGCCGCCTACGGGATAAGGATCGTTAATCTCGACGCGGTTATCACAGCGATAACCGAAAAGACGCGTGATGAGCAGCGGATATTAACGATCAGCACCGCGTTAAATACCTGGATCGCAACGACTGCCGGACTGCGTCCGGACGTTGAAATACCTCTAGACGTGCTGAACGGTTTGTTAGAGCGAGTAATGCGGCTCGATACAACCGAATGAATAGGTCGTAGGCACAACGCTCTGCGTTAAACAGGAAGATCAATCAGACCGGGAATCGTTCGTAAACGGTTCGCGTTCTAAAGTAAGTAAGTAAGTTCATGCGGCAACCGGGGCTCGAACCCGGGTTAGAGGCTTGGGAAGCCCCTGTCCTGCCACTAGACTATTGCCGCTTTGTACTTCTGCGCAAACTCCTCAAAATCAGACGCTAGTGAAGCGACAGCGGACTTTATCGCTTCCACGGGATCCCCTTCCTTCATCTTCACGAACAATACCGGGTTGCTTCTCAGCGTATGCTCGATGGTGTAGGTTGCAATGTCTACCTGCTCATTATCGAGCAGCTTGGACGCGAGTGGCGCTAAAAGGGTATGATCCTCCCCGTCTATCTCTATCCGTATCTCTTTATCCTTCCGCTCCACTATTCGTACCTTCTTGGGTTCTTGTTCAAGTTCGCGTTCTTCTGTCGCCATGCTTATCGTATCCTCTCCCCTTTCCCTTCCGGTAAGGCGTTATATCAATCCCTTACCGTAATCTTCAGACATCTTCCGTACTTCTACCCGCTTGCAGCGCTCACATGCCAGCGTATTCCCCTTCCTTTTCAGATCGCCTTTGCATTTCACGCAAATCGCTTTTATCACGCCTAAGTCTTTCCCATCGGTGCTCAGCCGCAACGCCTTTGCGTCTATCACGCGCGCCCTCACCAAGTCAAGGTAACCGAACTCGTGCTGCAATTCGTTCACATAGCCGCTCTTTACGTTTGAGATGTGGATAACACCTTGAGTGGAAGCGGCAATTGCACGCTCCTCATGACCTTTCATGCACGCGATATTAACGACCGCGATCGTGTCCCGTATGTCCTCGATCCGGCCCAATACCACATCGCCTTCTTTCAGCGTTGGCGGTGTCTCCACCTTTGGTTGAACCTCTATAACCCTTTTATCCGTTATATTAACTCCTCCCGTCACTGTAGCATATATATTCCCCTTCTCATCATACACACCACTGCCTGGCGTGAACTCTTCTGATGTGCCCAAGAAATCACCCGGCACTACAAATCCCTTTTCGTTCTCCATTCACTTTTCTCCTTCTTTCTCTTACACTTCTCCCTTAATACTTTACTTCAATGCTATTTATTAGTTTAGGTATGCGTGTAATAGGCATAGACCCGGGGACTGCGCGAACTGGCTGGGGTGTTATCGAGTTCAGTAACTGCACCTTAAAAGCAGTCACGTTCGGCTGTATCAAGACGACCACGAAGCAATCAGGCGGGGAACGATTAAAGCTGATTTATGAGGAGTTGCTCGAATTGATAGCGGAGACGAAGCCGGACGAAATGGCGATCGAGAAAATCTTCTTCAACACCAACGTGAAAACGGCCTTGAGCGTTGGCCAGGCGCGAGGTGTCTGCATCTTAGCTGCTGCCACCATGGGAATGCCGATAGCCGAGTACAATACTACCGAAGTGAAGAATTTTATGACCGGCTACGGCCGGGCGGCAAAGAGCGACGTAGCGAACAGAGTAAAGGAATTGCTTCAGTTAGAGGTAATGCCAAAGCCGGACGACGTCACCGACGCCCTCGCCATTGCCGCCACACATATAACACAGAAGTTGAATTTGGATTTGGGTGGGCTAGGCATTCAACAGTAATCCGAACGTGACAAACCAGCAGAAGATAGTCATAAAGGAGATATAAAGCCAATCTTTCGGCCCCTCGATGTTCATGTGGAAGAGCGGATAGACGAATTTCTGCGCCATGACCAGGAGGATCGCAATAAGCAAGCCATCGGACGATGTAGGATCGGCTACCGCATAGAGTGATATAAAGCCCGCGATAACACCGCATAAAGCAGGTATAACCGTTTTTACTATGCCTTCCACGTATTCTTTCTTTTTTTTATCCACCGCGGTCTTCTCGGTCGCCATTGGACTGTCCTCTTTTACTTAATTGTCGCTGCTATATAAGTATTCTTAGCCGCGCTTCTCGCGCTTCAATACCGGCAAATCTCAGAATTTCTGCGCTGCAATCTTCCGTATCGCCGCTGATTCGTCACGCATTCGTAATCGGTGAGACATACCAAAAATATTTAACCAATGAACGCATACTGAACTAAAAACGCAGAGTAACCGGAGAAGCCGAATTTGACAAAAGTACCGAAGAAGGAACCGAAGCGAGAGGTAGGAGATGAGGAGGTTGCAGAGGCCCAGGTAGAGGTCCCCCGCGCTGAATTAGAGCGATTGAAGCAAGAATTGACGGCGAAGACTGAGTTAACAGACGAGTATTTATCGCGACTGACATACCTCCAGGCGGATTTCGAGAATTACAAGAAGATGGTGGCTCGCGAGCGTGAGCGGTATGAGCAGTGCGCGACGGAGGGGTTAATAAAGCGCTTATTGCCGCTTATCGATACCGTTGAGGCGGCTCTTGCGTCTGCTGAGACGTGTGAGGATCTGAAGTCGTTCGTTACCGGAATTGAGCTAATCTATAAGGATTTAATAGACGAACTGAGCAAAGAGGGGTTGAAACCGATAAAAGCAGTTGGCGAGAAGTTTGACCCGTATAAGCACGAGGTAGTGATGGCGGTCATGGATACCGACCATCCGGAAGACACCATTCTGGAAGAGCTTGAGAAAGGCTATATGCTGGGTGCGAGAGTGCTACGGACCTCGAAAGTGCGGATTTCAAAAACGCCTCCCGCGCCTCCAAACGCGGAATAGACCGACTAAATAGCCCTACTTAGGCCAATGACAGGATTTTATTCTTTATCGCTTTTATTTGCTCAACCGCTGCACCTCCCACGTCCAGAGGCGCTTTGCCCTCCAGATCTGCACGTATCAAGGTCGGATCGTACGGGATAAGCCCCAGCAGCGGCAGGTTCAGCTCATCCAGCTTCGTTTCTATCCCGGTTACCAGCGCGGGATCCGTAACTTTGTTGAGCACCGCCGCGATGTTAGTGATACCGATATCCTCACCGAGCTGTTTTATCCGGGCTACAGTCTCTACGGATCGCATCCCCGGCTCCACGACGGTCAGCATGAGGTCGACCCCTTTTGCAGTGCCCCGCCCTAAATGCTCTATTCCCGCTTCCATGTCCAGTACAACCGTGCTTTCCTTGAAGAGCACGTGTCGTAACAACGCGCGAAGGAACGCGTTTTCCGGGCAGGTGCAGCCGGTTCCGCCCTTCTCTATCGTGCCCATTACCAGCAACGTCACGCCATCCGGTCCCTCCGCACCATACGTACCGATGATATCGCTCACTTTGGGGTTCAATTTGTAAATGCCTGACCCGGTATGCGCACTGGTGCGTTCAAAAATGAGATCCTTGAGTTCGGAGATCGACGGCGGGTTCTTTTCTATGCCCAGTGCGAATTTCAAGTTCATTGCAGGGTCTGCGTCCACAGCCACGACGCTCTGCCCATCACGCGCAAAGAGACGAGCGAGCGTGCCTGCAAGGGTGGTTTTACCCACACCGCCTTTTCCCGCAACTGCTATCTTCATGTTCGCGACTCTCCTGTTAATAGTCCTAACCTTTTTGTCGCATAAGAGGATTGTGGCAGTGTTCAAAAGTGGCATAGTCGAAGAGCCGATGAGAACAGAACGGAGTGAACGAGTGGCAAATCGAATTTCTCAAATATTTATATCAGGCAGGCACTTAAACAAGATATAGGAGAGGGAGATAAATATTTTATGGTAACAGGGGTATAATGAAGTGAGACAAGATGGTAAAAGAGAGGACAAAGCGATTTGGTAGAGGCGCGAACACGTGCAGGCGATGCGGTAGGAGGCGAGGTCTGGTTCGTAAACACGGGATCTATCTGTGCAGGCAGTGCTTCCGAGAGATAGCGAGTGAAATCGGATTTAAGAAGTATAATTAGCTGATTTTCGGAAGGCTGGGCATGAGAGGGGAGTTATTTAAACGCGTTCCATTCATAGGTTTTTATATACCGAGGGTGAATAAGAAATAGGAAAAAGGAAGAAAAATGTCGCTCAATGACCCGCTTGCAGATGCTCTTTCGCATATCAAGAATACAGAGAGAGTCGGAAAGATGGAATGTACGATCAAACCGGCCTCAAAGCTGATTGGCAACGTGCTGAGTGTAATGAAGGAAGGCGGCTATTTAGCCGAATTTGAATTTGTAGAGGACGGAAAGGCCGGATTCTTCAAGGTGAAGCTCGGCGGTAAGATAAACGATTGCAACGCGATAAAGCCGAGGTTTTACGTCCACATGAGGGAGTTTGAGGAATGGGAGAAGAGAGTTCTCCCGGCACGGGATTTCGGCATGCTCATCGTTACGACCTCTAAGGGCGTCATGTCGCACGCCAAAGCGATCGAGAACGGAGTTGGCGGCCAGTTGCTGGCTTTCGTTTATTAATCTGAGTTCGTCTAAACAGCTAGAAAGCAAAAAGACGAAAAAACCACCCGCACATTTGTTGCTTGCACGGGTGCATTCTTATTTACTCACTCTAATCAGAGTGTGAGCAATTAAACCGCTTCGATCGTTGATGGCGGTTTCTGGGTTATGTTGTACGTAACACTGACCACACCGGGCACTTCGGTCGTTATACGATCGGCTAATCGCTCTAACGTCTCGTATGGAAGTCTTGTCGGTGTTCCGGTCTGCGCATCGGTGCTCTCCCAGCATCGTACTTCGACTTGCATGCCATAATCCCGCTTGCCCTCACGCATGCCGGTGACTTTGTCCTCGTGCAGGATGGCTAAATACTGGAACGCTCCAGTGTTCTGCAATTCCGCTTCGACGATCGCTGTTGCTTTCCGTACCACGTCGACGCGTGCCGGTGTGACCTCGCCAATGACTCGTGCGGCCAATGCGGGGCCTGGGAATGGCGGTCTGCTGTAAAGCTCTTCGGGTAGCCCGAGCGCCTGCCCAATAACTCGTACTGCAGGCTTTCTGAGCTGGATGACGGGCTCAATAACGGTGTAGCCGAATGCCGCTTGCGTATCGATTCCTAACTGTGCGAGAATGTTATGCTGCCGTTTGACGCCCGCAACCGTCTCTTCGACGTCCGTAAAATTAGTGCCCTGGAGCAGATAATGCGCGCCGCTCTCCTTCACCAGCGTACCAAAGACTGTCTTGTAAAACGTCTGCGTAATCGCCTCGCGCTTCTCTTCGGGATCGGTAAGGCCTTTGAGCGCATCGAAAAACTGCTGCTTTGCATCCACAATCTCTACCAGTATGCCCATCGCCCGAAAGAGCGAGACGATCCGCTCCGGCTCGCCCTCTCTCATAATGCCATTCTCAATGAAATAGGTCTTCAGTCGATCGCCTAACGCTCGGTGACCCAGCAGCGTCACCGTAGACGAGTCAACACCACCGGATAACGCATTGATCGCCAAACTGTTGCCGACGACCAATTTAATCTCCTCTACTTGCTCTTCTATAAACGCTTCGGGATTCAAATCCTCGAGTTTCAGCTCTGTAAGTTCCATGATTCTAATAGGCCAAATCGGCATTATAAATATTTACAAAGCACGAGTAACCTCGCGTTAATAATAATACCAGATGCTCCGGTAATCGTCGGGATCTTCGCCTCGGTCCTTCAACTTCTCGAGATAGCTCCGTATCGTCACATCCGTGTACAGGTAGGGTTTTACTCTCGCTATATTCTTCTCCCAGGGATGGAATGCATACATTCTTCGCCCATCCGGCTGTATGGCAATGAGTTCACGGTCCTGCCAGGCTCGGAGATGATTCTTACCGAGGAAAGGCACGTTAAATACCGGCTCGTCCGTGCGGAAGATCCCGGGCAGCAATCGCGCCTCCTCTTTCCGCTCCTGCAGAATGCGCGCGAGTGGTACTGCGTAATCTTCGATCTCTGATTTCCCTTTCATATTGAAGGTGTAATACGGATCAACTCCAATCTGCTTTATCGCAATGCGTAATGCCGCAGTCTCGAATCGTCTGCTATTCGCAAAGGTGAACACCTGCTGGTTATACACGTGCATGCCATGCATCTTAACGCATCTGATCGCGCTCGCCGTCTCGGGCGTAACCTCGTACGGATGCTCGAAATGGGTGACCATGCAGAGTGTCTGCTTGCCCACCTCATAATAACTGGCAAAGATCTCGCACAGTTCCTCGGTGACCCGTTGCGGCACCGTAATGGGTATGCGCGTGGCGATTCGGATACTGTGCAAATGCGGGATTTCCGACAGCCGCTTCACGATGTACTCAATCATGGTATCGGTCATCGCTAGCGAGTCGCCGCCGGTGACCAGGACGTCCATCATACTCTCGTGTTCCGCGAACCAGTCTAAAGCCCGGTCAATGCGCTCTTTTGGCGCTAAGGCGTAATCCATTAACGGTTCCGTGAGTTCCCAGTTGCGTTGACAGTACACGCAGATCTGCGGACACGAATCGTACGGCTTGACGATCGCGACGGTGGGATAGCGGCGGGTAACGAGCTCTATCGGCGAGGTGTCGTGCTCACGCATGAAGTCAAACGCCAGCTCCTTATCCTCTTTATGCGCAATCATGTTCTCGACATAACTCAACGGCGGGAATACCTGCCTCCGTACCGCGTAATCATAATCCGTCGGCTCGGGATCCATGAGCTGCAAATAGTGCGGGGTGACCCCGAAAGGAACTTTATTCTCGATCGCGAGCTCAATGGCCTCCTCCTGGAGGGGGTTTAACGTGATTATCCTCTTGATCGTCTCGAAGCCCTGCTTGTTCTTGAAGACGTGCTTGAAGTGCCATTGCCAGTCGTCCCAGTCTTCCTCAGAGGCGCCGAGTTCTGCGAGAATCCGCTTCTTGTGCTCCTTGCGTCGTTCAACGATCTCAGGCTTGAGGCCACAGGGATACCGCACAAGATACGTGCTCATGCGCTGTCCCATCTGATCAAGGTAATCGGACCGTATTAACGCCGCTTCGCGTCCTTTATACTGGTCGAAATCAGGTATTGGTATGCCTTCCATCAAGCGTGAGGGGTAGACGTCCGATTGCCCTTTTATCGCTTTAAATAGATGCACAAACTCATCGATGAAATCGTTGGTTACTTCAGCATCGCCGGTTACTGCAGCAGTCCAGAGATGTTCCAACGCTGACGTCTCGGCTAAACGCTCATTTCGTGGAGAGATTATGTTCTCCAGGGCGCCAACGGCATCTTTAAGGACGATGTAATCCCATGATTTAATGTGATCAATATCACGGCGGTATGACCAATCCAACGCGTTAAGGTAGCTGATAATCTTCTCACGAGCGCTTTCTAACGTTTCACTCTCTTTCAAGAGCACGTATATCTCCGGTGCGGCCTCCCAGCACTCGTGCCAGCGTATCGCCATGTCCCACCGTAGCGTCATGTCCGTAGCTTCCATACTTCATATATGGCCTTCCACACATTTTACTTTTTACGGATTTTTGTTCGCGGGTGGGAGGGGTGAAGGGGCGTTGTGGTGTGGTTTTGGGCCTCTATAACTTACATGTTAGGAATAAAATTTCTGGTTAGTCATTAACTACAGATACGGGAAGGAAAGCCGATGTGTTGAAAAACGAAGGGTTTAACTTTACCGCTCGTCGTTTCTCTTAAGCGTGATTTTTTTAGAAATATCCTTATGTGTTGTTTTCAGTATCACTTTAGCATTAATTTGTTTTTTATCCTCCGGTAACAGAGTATTTTTAAAAACTGTTAAGGTAACTGTTTTTCTATCATTTCCTTCAATTCTGATGGGATTGAACTCAAATTCTAACCCATATGGATGCATAATTTTCTCATCAGACATGGATAGATTATTCAACTCTTCATAGTCAGAATAAAAATCAGCACCATTTAATGTAGTTGGTTCCAAACCTTTGTTTGTTAATTCAACTTTGATTCGTATTTCGGTTTCATTATATGTATCAAAATCTTGAACTTGGTGTGATGTAAATAAATCTTGCTCTAAATTTATTTTTAGATCCACTCTCTTTTTTCTAAATTCAATTAATCTTAAGAATAAAAGTGCAAACGCAATTAATGAGCCAAGTGTGTGAAACCAGTCAGAAAGGCTCATACCAGATATCGTTTGGATTATTTTTTCAAACATGTTTATTTTAAATTTAATCCTATTTTTTATTAGTTGTCATGGTGGTAGATAGCATCTGATAACTTATATCTCAACTTGGTTTACATACAATCCCTTCTGAGGGACTTCCCCCATATTTAATAATTTTATCCAACCTTTGTATCTGTGAGTTATCCAACAGGCTACTTACCCCCTACAATTATTACCCACGAGCACATATAATCCTTTCGTTTTCTCTCTATTTCCCCCGTCTTCTTCAACCACCTCTTGATACCACCTTAAACGCGCAGACCTGCACGGCTGTTTGTGCCTCCGTACATCTAAGCAAAGGAATCGAGAAGAAGTTACGCTTTAGGTAGGCAGGTAGGTAAACGCCGCGGTTTCCTTGCTGCACAAACCTTCTCGTTCAGAACGCGGTTTCTCTTCAAAACCTGATTTTTCAGTCGTGCCGAACGAGGGGACATCCTTATTGCAGTAAGTGCTTCAGTGCAGCCACCTCATTCGGGAAGTTTTTGGCTAACCGGTTCTTCTTCAGGTTCTCTTTCAGTATCCACCGAATATCCTTATCCTGTTTTCGCGACTCGATAAGCTGCTCCATGTATGCAAACCCCTCTTCTGGGATCGCAGCAATAACCACACTCAGGGTATACCCCAGCCCTTTCTTCAAGGCCGTGAACTGCTCTGATTTCCGCTCGTTCACGCTCACAATACGGTCAAAGATCTTTTTATGCAGCGCCAAGGCCCGTGCGGCGGTCTGCTTCTCTCGCAGCAGTAGAGGTTCTGCCACGCCTGCAGCCACGGCCCGCATCGCGAGCCAGTCGCCGTTAGCAATCCAACCTTCTAATTCGGTCAACGTCGTTTCACTTTGCGTTTCAATCAATCGCTGGAGAGCCATTGCCACTCCTTCCCGCATTCGCCAGCGAAGATCACCTGCTACCCCTCTTAACTGAGTTAGGGCTTCTTGATAGCATGCAGCCGAGACCGCACCAAGAGCTCCGACAGCGCACGCCCCACAGAACGGTAGGAATTCTTTCGGATCGTTTACCGGCGCTTCATCTGCGGAAATCACCGCTAATTGTGAACAGAATCGCCAGAGTTGTTCAGGAGCTTCTGCAAACAGTTCCTCGACGACTTCTGCAAACGTCACTGCCAGCTCCAGATTTCCTCTCGGTCCTGGGAGATTGCTATTTGCGAGAAGATAATTGACAATCGTATCGGCATTGCCCGTTTCGAGGAATTCGTCAAATAACGGAACCAGATCCTGTTTATGCTTCTCCTTCTTGTTCATTCCTGTGATTCCTCACGCCTTCGGCCCTTTCGCACTTCAATAGGAATAACGGGGCGATAGGTTATTAAATACAATCGTCCGTTTCTCGCTTTCCGCTCAATAACCTCATTCATACTCTTATTTCCGCCCGAGCAAGTTATTCATTCCACTTCGTTTTTCAGGCTCGTGTAAAATCTATCTCGTGCGCTCCTTTCAATCCAGGGGCAATGCACCAAACGGCGGGGCTTGCGGCATCTTTGCGTTAATAATAATAAACGGCAGCTTCATTGACACTACGATCCGCGACATTTCCGGGAATTCCACAGCCCGTGGCATCTGTAATATGTACGCGATCAATGTCAGTTTCTTGACCGGAGAGCTAACCAACTGCGGGCACGGGGCATGGCTGGAGGAAGGAGACAACAACCGGATTGAAGGGTTTATCATCCGCGATAACACGCTCTTTGATACGGGCGTGCACCTGGAAACCGATACGAATGATACAATAGTATGCCGGAACTGCTTCTTCAATAACGTGCTCCAGGCGTGGGATAACGGCACCAATAACATCTGGGATGGGAATTACTGGGAGCCTGAACCGGGAGAGCCTGGCGATCCCTACTTATACTTAATACCAGGAAATGCTGGAAGTAGAGACAACCACCCATTGAGTTACTGTCCGCTGTGTGCCGTGGAAGTACCGGTGCTAACTCTATTTGGATTACTAGCACTCGTCGGCCTGCTTTCGGCAGTTGTTGCAATGACCATAGCCACACGAAAGAGGCGTTAAAAAAAAGGCCTCTTTCACTTTTATTTTCCGTTTTAGCAGAGGGTTTCTTTTTTCAGAAAAGATAAAGTGTAAGAACGCTTTAACAAAGTTACATATTTAACCATCTCTTGTTCCGCCACAAAAAGAATAATTCTTTCTTAGCACAGGTTCTTTCTTATAGAAAGAAAGTGTTGTTACATCTCATCAGGCGCTTCGATGCCCAGCACCGCCAACACATCGCGTACACCGATTCGTGCACAGTCGACGAGCGCCAGCCGCGCTTTCATCAGGTCAGTTTCCGCCGTGAGCACAGGGCAATCTTTATAAAACTGATTGAAACCTTCGGCAAGCTCGCGTGCGTATTTAGCCACTTGATGCGCCTTCAAATCCGTAGCTGCTGCATCGATGATGGAATCGAGCTTGGATAACTTCTTTATTAACGTTATTTCGCTCGCATCCTTCAGTAGTGTGACATCGTAATCCTCGCTTACCACGTAACCCTGCTCCTCCGCGGCGCGTAGTATGCTGCACGCACGTGCATGCGAATATTGAATGAACGGTGCGCCTTTCTTCTCGATATCCAGCGCATCGTCGAAATCGAAGACGATATGCTTGTCCGGCGATACCTTCACCATATCGTACCGCAGCGCACCAATTCCCACCTTTCGCGCAATCTCACGCTTCTTCCGCTCATCCAGATCGGTTCTCCGCTTCGTCACCTCGTTACACGCCCGTTCCTCGATCCGCTCCATGAGATCGTCCGCCGCGATATAGCGACCCGCGCGCGTGGAGACCGAGCCGGACGGCAAAGAAACGAACGCGAAGATGACGAATTCCGGCGATTTAACGCCCAGTAGTTCCAGCGCCTTGGCCAATTGCTGTGAGACCAGCTCGTGATCTTTGCCAAACACATCTATTACGCGATCGCAGTTCGTGCCCTTCCAGCGATGGTACGCGAGGTCTCGTGTCGTGTAAAGCGAAGTTCCGTCTGTCCTCTGGATCACCAGCGCCTTCTCAATACCTTCCAGTTGCAGCAGTAGCGCGGAGCCTTCGCGCTTGATATCTCCCTTCTGTTTTAGCTCCTCGATTACACCCTGCACAGCGCCGCTTCTTGCAAATTCGCTCTCCCACACGAAGACCACCTGCTGGATATTCAACCGTTCGAAAGAGGCTTGAATGCCAGAAAGGCATTTCTGCACCGCCGCATTGTATTTCTGCAGAATCGTCGTATCGCCTGCCTCGTACTTTCGCATGAGTGCCCCTACTTCTTCCTGCAATTCCGCGTTCGCCTCCAGCAGCCGATTTGCCGCAATGTAAACGTCCGCAACGGCGTGGTCCGCTTTTTTCGTGTCATCGTAGGGTATTCGCTCCGCACCCCAGACGACAACCGCTATTTGCCGCCCCATATCGTTCAAATAATACTGCGTCTCCACCTCGTACCCCGCACGCTTCAGCACGCGTACCAGCACGTCGCCGATAACCGCATTTCGCAGATGCCCGATGTGCAGCGGGCCGTCAGGATTCGCCGACGTGTGCTCGAGTATGATCTTCTCTCGCTTCTTCTCCGCTTCTAAGCCACGTTGTAGCTCGCGCAGAGTCTTACGCAAGAATGCGTCATTCACGAAGAAGTTAACATACGGGCCAACAGCAGCGACGTCTCCGATCAACGTGTCTTCCGTAGAGAGTTCCAGATGCTCAACAATATCCAAGGCGATGGCCGCAGGCGGCTTCTTGTATCTGCGCGCTAACGAGAACGCAAACCGGGACGCGAGATCCGCATGATCGCCCTCAGTCAGATCCAATGCCAAATCGCCGTACTCATAAGCGGCCTTTTCCAATGCGGCCTTCAGCACGTGCTCAGCTTCCTTTTTGAATTCGAGGAACATGGTCTGTGGTAGTAGTAGGAATACGGCTTTTTAAAGGTTTTAGCTTTTAGAACGAAACGTTCGTGCGAATCGGAGCAGACTGGATCGACCGTTCTCCAAAACTCTTTTCTTCTGGTAACTGGAACGTCTGTATATGCTCACGTTCGTTGGTCTCGGCCTGTACGATGAAAAGGACATAACCGTGAAAGGGTTGGAGGCGATACGAGCGGCAGATACCGTTTTCGCTGAGTTCTACACCTCGCCGCTGGGTGGCAAAGCGATCGATACGATGGAGGCGCTGTTCGGCAAGCCAATCGTTCTATTAGACCGCAGCGACATCGAGGAGCACGCAGAGGAAAGGATCTTATCGCGTGCAAAGGATCAAAACGTAGTGCTGCTCAGTGGCGGCGATGCGATGATTGCCACGACGCACGTCGATCTGCGGCTCCGAGCGATCGATAGAGGGATAGAGACGCGAGTGATACACGCGCCGTCCATTTCATCGGCAGTTGCTGGCATCTGCGGCCTTCAGAATTACAAGTTCGGTAAATCCGTAACGGTTTCGCCACCGTACAAGGACGTCATCTCAGAAGTGCCTTATGATACGATAAAGGCGAACAAGGAGCGTGGGCTGCATACGCTGCTCTATCTCGATCTCTCGATGCGTATCAACGATGCGGTCGAGTTACTGGAGGCAGTAGAAGTTAAAAGGGGTGGAACTGTGCTTAAAGAATCGATATTCGTGGGAATTGCACGAGCAGGCTCTGACAAGCCGGTGGTGAAAGCGGATCATTTAGAGGCGTTGAAGCATTACGAATTCGGCGAGCTGCCGCACGTGCTCATCGTTACCGGCGAACGCCATTTCCTTGAGAAGGAGGCGCTGATTAAGATCGCAGGGGCGCCAGAAGATATTTGAAATCTTCTTGAGTTTTTGCGTTCCAATTTTTTATTGATGCTGATTCTTCAGTCGTTATATCAAGTCTATCCCCAGAGGATTTTCAAGTTTCTTTAGTTCCGGATCGATCTCGTATTTGGTAAAGTTGTACTTTACTCGATACTCTTCTCTTATTTTTTCAAGTGCGTCTAAAAGCTCCTCATCTAATTCCTTTAATTGCCTTAACAAACCTTCAATCTCTTTATCAAGTTTATCAACCTGAGGTTTCTCTCTAAATTTTAATAGTTCATCTCGGTATGCTTCCCAGAAATCAATATTCGGTTGGACAGAATTAGGGCTTCGCTCTATTTCATATTCTCGATTTATAATAAAATTTCCAAAAATTATATCAGGCTTTTCAAAAGGTACTCCATTTAATCTATTAGATCCCTCCCGGGATTCATTGAATTTCTTTACCAAGACTTTTAAGCGCTCTTTAAGTTCAGGAGTTTTAACTTCTCTTTCAATCGTTGCATAGGCAGCATACAGCTTGTCATATAACGCATCGTGAGAAGAAAACTTTTCATTCAAATCAGGAAACTTATTGAAGACATCTCTCTCTGCGCTGCTACACGCTTTAATACCAGTACAGAGAAGTTTAGAAGGATATCCTTCGAAGAAACACATCCCTGTAGGATTGCGAATCCATTTGATTTTATTGTGTTCGATCGCCTCAATTTCTTTTTCTAGACGCTTGATAGTTGGAGTTAAAACCTCTTGAACTTCCTCTAAAATTTTGTTTCGCTCTCGATCTTGTACCATCAATTCCGTTTGTTTACTCACCTTTCTGGCATACCAAGCGGTTACCGCGACCAAAGCCGTGACAAGAATAATGTTGCTCAGTACACCAGCAGCATCCCAGTTCATTGATTCTCACGCTTTTTTATACTTCGTGTATAGTTATAAAGATGCCTATTTGTTGATGCTTCAGAAAAAAAATTCGGCCGGAGTTTTTACTTAAGCTGATTTTTTGGCAATTCCAACCATCCGCCACACCACAACCATCACCACAAGCAGCAGCACGGCATACGCAAGGAACAGCACTCGCGCACCGAAGACTTCAGAAAGCGCGCCGCAAACAAGTGGGATGCCGCCTAACCCTGCATAAAATGCCGTGTAATAGATCCCCATCACTTTCCCGCTTCGCTCTCGCTTTCGCTCTTGTCCCGGATCGTGTGCACCTTCTCCCGCCGTTGCTTTCGATGCCAGCGTTAACGTGCCCAGTGAAATCGCACCGAGCCCCGCACCGAGGAGAACGCTCATTATCACCAGCTCGAACACGGCTGTTGCGACGTACAGCACCAGCAAGCCGCACGCGCACAAAAACAAACCACCAAGCGCGAGGACGACCTCTCCAATCTTCGTCATCAGCCGGTTAAATCCCGCTTGCAACACTGCAAAGACGAGGAACATCGTCGAGAGAATTGCACCGATAACTCCTGCAGAGAGCCTGAGATTCTCGGGCGCAAACGCAAACGGAGAGAATAGAGCGCCCATAATTCCTGCGACGCCGATCCCGAAGAAGATCACGAGACAGGCAAGAGTCAATGTCTTCCTCTCCCGTTCAGATAACGATACCTTCGTCCCTTTTCTCTGCACTCGCATGGTCGTCGGCTCATGAACAAAGAGCACCACCAGTACCACGCTGAGCAGTGCAAACGCGACGCAGACGAAAAACGGCATGAAAAGACCGTACGCATCAAATAGAATGCCGCCTGACGCGGGACCGACCGCCAACCCAACACCCAGACCGATGTTATACACACCCATTGCACGACCTCGTTCTTCATACTTCGTCACCTCGGAGAGCAACGCGGTGATTGCAGGGAAGAACAAGCCCGCTCCCGCGCCCTGTAACGCCCGTACGAAGATCCAGTCATACGACTCGTTTGAAAACGGAAACAGCGCAGACGCAAGCGCATAAAGTAAAAGTCCCACGATGATCAACGGCTTTCGCCCCACTTTATCCGACATAGCACCGCCAGGTATATTGAGCGGGGTGCTCGTGATGGTAAAGGCCGAGAAGATCAAAGCAGCGACGAGGAACGGCGCTCCTGAAGCCTCCACCCACGTGCCGAGCAGTGGCGCAATGACCGTGACGCCGAATTGCGTGCTGAAAACGCAGATCGCTGCGATAATAACTACCTTTGTAAGCCTCTGGTCAGCGTCTGAATGCATGTAAAGTAATAAATTTTTCCTTCTTAATTAACCATTATCCTCTCACGGGTGGTTTGTTTTGTACTGTACCTCCAAAATCACTTCTTCAAGGATCTTTCTCCCCTTCGCTCTTCTCTCTTTCACTTACTCACTCACTCTTCGGTACGTCACGATCATTCGGAACGGAAATTGCTACGTAGCCCTGAGTGTTCCACTCCGGAACTAATGATCGATCAAAATCGACCTCCTCGCAGATAGAGGTTACTTGTCTTGTCGCTTGTTTTACCGAAAGCAAGTCCCTCAATAACTGTAAAATTTAAGCTTTTGCTACGGTAGTAATGTGAAACAAAATGTGTTAATCTACATCCAAGAACACGAAAATATCACTAATCCTTATATAGGACAAAGTAGTTGCTAACCTTAACCTAAGGGATAAACCAAAGGATGGAATTCAAAAGAAGTCTTGATAAGAAAGGAACCACAAGAAGTCCTCGTAAACTGCGATACCTCTGTGGCTATTGCAGTGGTACCGGTACGAGACGGGGAGATTCAACATTACCCTGCCTTATCTGCGGCGGTACTGGGCGCCGGCCGTCTAAATTGAAAAACGAGTGTATGTGCTGTGAAGGGTCGGGTCTGAAGCCGGGGAGCATAGCGTTACCCTGCCCAACCTGTGGCGGGTGGGGTTATATTAAAGGATAGCATTCCACTCATGTGCGATAGACTTACCGTAACAATTCACACCACTACTTCCATTTCCACATCACGATACCCTCAGCAACCTTGGGCAGAAAGAGCGTTGACTTCTGCGGGAACACCTTCTTCTCCACGTGCGCCTTGTATTCCACATCGGCTATACGCAGCCGTCTGAGGAAGAACGCAACCTCGTACGCTTCCTTATCCACTTTCTCGATCGCCTCTTGCGGACTGGCGGTGAAGACCACATCCTCAGGCTCGCCAATAAGCGTTGGCCCAATAAGCCATTCGTGCAGGCTGATGACATCCAGTCCCACTCGCTCGCCGCGGGCCTCCGCTAATTTCCCGATTCTTTCCTTATCCGCTCGCAGCACGTAGTACTTCTCTCCGTCGTACATACCAAATCGCACGTCAAATTCATCGGTGCTTTCGTTAAGCCTCGAATAGATCTGTGCCTCGCCCGCACGCTTGTCGTACGATTCTACCGTGAAATAATCCGCTATCCTCGCCCATAACTCCTCCCTACGGCATTGCCGCACACAGCGATGCCAAGGTAGCAATAAAAGCGCTCGATCACCGCCTTCTACCAGCATCATCAGCGTATATGCCGTGCCCTCTTCCTGATCCTTACTCACCTGATACGCCGCGGTGTATCGGTGGTGCCCATCAAGAATCATGATCCGCTTCTCACGCACGAGCTGCTGGATCTTATCAATAACGTCCTTGTCCGCTACCTCCCAGAGCAGGTGGCGAGCGCCGTTTATCACAACGTCCATGACCGGCTTTCGCTGCTCATCTAGCTCCAAATCCGGCCTGTGAAAGCCCAGGTAATCCTCAAAGATGTTGTTTATCTCATGGCCCGGCATGTTGTATTCCGCGACGATCGGCGAGAAGTTCATGCCGCACGCTTTCATCAGATGGCTTCGCTCGCGCGTCTTCGTCTCAAACGTCTTCTCATGCCCCACTATGCTGTGCTCGTTGAGTTTATCGACCTTCACCAATGTGACCAACCCGAATGCGAAATAGACCTCTCTTCGCTCCTCTCTGGGGATTTGCTCCACTAGACTCCTCGAGAGGCTGTACCGAATCCCGTAGATATAGAACGCGGGGTGGTCACGCCCTTTCAAAATCCCCTCGGCGAAAAGGCGCT
This sequence comes from Methanomicrobia archaeon, assembly GCA_016930255.1. Classification (NCBI taxonomy): domain Archaea; kingdom Methanobacteriati; phylum Methanobacteriota; class Methanomicrobia; species Methanomicrobia archaeon. Next base: position 27,769 of record JAFGHB010000066.1, read on the forward strand.
CTAAACTCAGTTTCGCGTAATCTACGAAATCGTCCTCCGCCACGCCCTCTTTTCTCGTGCTAAAATGGATTACATTGTTCCTATCGGCTGCATAACGCTCGTACTGCTGCGCATCAATGGTATCGTAGACAGGGCATACCAGTTCGGCTCTGGTCTCCAGTTCCGGGTTCAGTATCGTCGCCTTGAACGGTCTTATCTCCACCATCTCCTCACTTCCCTACTCTATCACTATTTCGTCATTTGTTTTAATTCTTTCCGCTTTTTCGTTCGATGACCGACCACGGAACGAGTGTATGTTATTCAAGAAAGCTCGTGACGATTTCCTTCACGGTAACTTCTCCCTCCCTGGTATCGTCGTTAGATGCGCTGGTGTACGGCGTGCGCTCTACCAATCGCGGGCCTCATTCAGGTTTCTGCTTCTTTGGCACTCGGTTTAAATTTTAAAAGTGCGCTTCAGAAGAAGCCACACGCCAGAAGATAAATATAATAAAAACAAATAGGATGTAAATCTGTAAACAATATAAATCCGTAGGTTGTATAGATTAGAAGAAAGATAGGAGGAAAATGAAAGATGGCAGAGAAAGAGCACATGAATTTGGCTATGATAGGGCACATAGACCACGGGAAATCAACGCTGTTGGGACGGCTGCTGATGGATGCAGGGGTCATTGATCCACATGTAATCGATGAGTACAGGAAAAAGGCACAAGAGATAGGAAAAGGATCATTCGAGTTCGCTTGGGTGATGGATAGTTTGAAGGATGAACGAGAGCGGGGCATTACCATAGACGTCGCTCATCAGAGATTTGATACTAATAAGTATTATTACACAATCGTGGATTGTCCGGGTCACCGAGATTTCGTGAAGAACATGATTACCGGGACCTCGCAGGCGGATGCAGCGGTGTTAGTGGTAGATGCCAAGGACGGGATAATGGCACAGACCAAGGAGCATGTCTTCTTAGCAAGAACCTTGGGCGTAACGCAGCTCATTATCGCTATCAATAAAATGGACCGGGTGAATTACGAGCAGAAGAGCTACGAAGAACTGAAGAAGGCGCTTTTAGAACTCTTGGGTGTTGTGGGCTATAAAGAAGGAGCGCTCGTGTTTATTCCTGTTTCTGCGTTCGAAGGCGAGAATATCACGAAGCCCAGCGAGAAGATGAAATGGTTTGATGGACCTACCCTTTTGGATGCACTGGACCTCATGAAAGTGCCAGAAAAACCCATTAATCTCCCGCTTCGATTACCGGTGCAGGATGTATATACCATAACCGGCGCGGGGACGGTTCCCGTGGGCCGGGTGGAGACCGGAAAGATAAAGAAAGGCGACACGGTGATTTTCAACCCGCCAGCCAAGACCGGTGAGGTGAAATCGATAGAGATGCATCATGAAGAAATCCCAGAAGCTATTCCGGGCGACAATATCGGCTGGAATGTGCGAGGGGTCGGTAGGACGGATATACGGCGAGGCGACGTATGTGGGCATACAGACAATCCGCCAACGATTGCAGACGAATTTACCGCGCAGCTCATTGTGCTTCAACATCCGACCGCCATTACGATTGGCTACACACCAGTGTTCCATTGTCACACTACTCAGGTCTCTTGCACAATAACCGAGATTGCCAAAAAGTTAGATCCACGAACCGGTGCGACCAAAGAGGAGAATCCAGACTTCATAAAGACCGGCGATGCCGCTATTGTAACGGTAAAACCGTCGAGACCGCTGGTTATCGAGCGTGTGAAGGAGATACCTCAGCTCGGTCGGTTCGCTATCCGTGACATGGGGCAGACCGTTGCCGCTGGCATGGTTATGGATATAAAGGAGAAATAAAGCTAGGCTACACAAAGCGACGTAACCAAATACGAAGCGAAGCGAAGCGAAGCGAAGCAAAAAGGAAGAGGGAAGGGGACAAACAGAATGAACCAAAAAGCACGGATAAAGCTTTCGAGTACGGATCATAAGAAATTGGATGACATCTGTCAACAGGTGAAGCGGATAGTCGAGACGACAGGAGTGAGAATGTCAGGACCCATACCTCTCCCGACAAAGAAACTCGTTGTGCCATGCAGGAAGAGCCCTGATGGCGAGGGCTCTCCCACCTGGGACCATTGGGAAATGCGCATACATAAACGGTTGATCGATCTGGAAGCGGATGAACGGGCACTGCGACAACTGATGCGCGTACCCATTCCCAAGGATGTGCACATAGAAATTGTGCTGAAGGGGTAGTAGATACAAACCAAACGCGACAGACAAATATAGAAAACTATAAATAGCGTGTTGGTTGTATCCTATCCTATACCAACGTGTAACTAACTAAAAAGAGGTGATAAGGATGGGTGTTGTACCTGATGAGGTAATAAATGAGAAGGATGCTGAAATCGCGGCACTGATAAAGGAGATAGGCGATTTAACGAACGAATTCAAGGCCGCAAGTGATGAGGAGCAGAAGACCGAGATCATAAATAAGATCACGGAGAAGGAGAAGGACCTGCGCTCCGTGCGGCAGAAGAAAGGGCAGTTTAAGGCTGTGCAAGCGGCGCCGTCAAAACTCTGGTAGATAATTCGATTCTGTTCAGATCTCGATAGAGTACCACAAACATAAAATAAAAAATAAAAAAGAAAGAGAAGAAAAAAAATTTTTATTTTTCTTCTTTTATTTTAGCAATTTCTCAGACATCTTGGTGGTTTGCTGATCTAAACCCAGCTCCTTTTCGCTCATTCCCATTGCGAGTCCAACGAGTTGCAAAGCATAGAGAACGGGCAGATCAAAAGAGGTGCCAAACGCCTTGTTTATCTCGTATTGGCCACGATCAAGTTGCAAGTGGCAGAACGCACAGGGGTGAATTACACAATCTGCGCCCTCTTCGATCATACTCACCAACTTCTGACGTGTCCATTCTAAAGCCGTTGGGGTGTCCGCAGTTCGCACGCCGCCGCCGGCACCGCAACACATCAGCTTATCCTTGTAAACTGTTTCTTTTGCACCGATTGCCTTCACGATGTCCTCTAGAACGTTAGGTGTTTCCGCAGATCCATGCCCCCGCACCTCGCTCGGCTTGAGGAAGTGACACCCGTAATGTATCGCTACATTCACGTCCTTCATCGGCTTCGTTACTCGCTCTTTTAACCGATCTAGTCCAACCTCATCGTGAAGAACCACAATGGAATGATGCACCTCCGTAGTTCCCTTATATTCCCTTCCGGCTTTACCTAAAATCTCATTGACCTTTTCCTTTAACTTTGGATGCTCTTTAAGCAAATGGTCGGCTTCTTGCAGCGAGCCATAACATCCGTTGCACGTCACATAGATCTCAAGTCCCATTTCCTCCGCGATGGCGAGATTCCGCGCTGCAATAGGTAGCCATGTGTACATGTCAAAAGAGCCGAAGACACCAGGTGCCGGACAACAGGAAGCACCCACCATCTCTTTTGTCTCTATTCCAAATTCCTTAAAGACCTTCTTCGCCGATGCTTCTATTCCCGGATACCTGTTCGGTGTGATACAACCAAGGAAATAAGCATACTCCTTCGTTTCTTCGCTCATTTCTTCTCCTCCGCTTCTTTAAGGTTCATTTTACCCCAATCAAAATCAATCAGCTTATCGAAGCCCGTTTCTTTGCAGATTGTTTGTATTTGCTCCAGTTGTTCTTTGTATTTCTGCGTGGTTGGTGGCTGTGATTCCAGTCCGATCGATTCCCGTATCTTCATCTGGTCAGGACCGATCGGCACGCCATGGCCGGTTTTCAACGCATACACACCAATCATCCGATGGGGCACGGACATGTGTCCCTCCTTCGCGGCCAGGTTCCGTATCGTCCGTATGATATCCGTGCACTTTACCCCTTTCGGGCAGCGTTCATAGCACGTGTAACAGGTTGTACAGAACCACAGTTCAGGAGCGTTGAAAATCTCCTCTTTCATATCCTCCTGTGCCATCCGAAATAACTTTCGAGTTCGTAGTGCTGTAATTCGTCCTGATGGGCAGCCGCCAGTACACTTCCCGCACTGCACGCACTGCATCAGCGATTCCATGTGCTCTTCGCCAAAGACGCCTCCGCCCCATTCAATTATCTCATCCATTAATGTTCCCATTTGGGTGTTCCTCCATATTCTCTCTTTATCTATCGAGTACCTACCTCGTTATGGTTACAACTTTTCGGCTGTCCATATAAATAAGTTGCTCTTTTTCGTTAATGCACAACAACACTGTTGTTGCTACAGATTCACCATCTTCGCACCATCAATCTCGAAATCAAGTAGAGCCGCCGTTTTCCTTCCCGTGAGGTAACCACAGCACTCCCCGGGGTTAATCACCCACGTCGTCTCTCGGTCATCGGCTCTACCTGGATACTGCTCGATCACCACTTTATGCGTATGCCCAGAGATCACTGCATCGTACCTGCCCGATGTGGCCAGGGGTTCCACGATCTGCGGCTTGTGAGTCACAATGCTCTTTTTATCAGCGAAATCAAATTCATACGGGTCTTCGTAGAGCTCCCCCACCCATTCTTATTCGTAATCCTTCTTTAAACGCAGTTTATCACCGTCATTATTGCCGAAAAAACCTGCCTGTGAGGCTTTGAGTTTTTTAAACGGCTGCGAGGTAAATGGTGAGATAAAATCGCCCGCGTGAATCAGCAGTTCGATGCCTTCATCGTTAAAAATCGCTACTGCCTCGCCTATCGCATCAAGATTGTCATGTGTATCCGATATTATTCCCACTTTCATGCGTTCTCACTTTCACTTTAGCCATACCATATAATTTATTTTATATGCCTGTGGTGGTAAACACTAATAGTTAAATGGCTGATTCATACGCACGACGACGCTACACCATCGTTGGCATTGATCCGGGCACGACGGTGGGAATTGCCATGATCGACCTCCGGGGCAAACTGGTAGAAGTATTCAGCGCGAAGAATTATTCGATTTCAGATGCCATAGCATGGATCGCAGCGCGTGGAAGGCCTTTGATCGTCGCTTCTGACGTTACGCCTACACCCGCGATGGTGAAGAAGATAAGCAGTGTCTTCGCTTCTCCGGTTCATGACCTGGGCGAATCTCTGTCCACGGACGAGAAGATCGCACTGACGAAAGGCGAAGATTACGAATACAAAAACGCCCATGAGCGAGACGCATTAGCAGCCTGCGTTAACGCGTTCAAGCACTACAAGAGAAAATTCACACAGGTGCAGAAGAAGACGCCCGCGGGTGTAAATGTGGAAGTGGTAAAGGCGATGGTGGTACAAGGCGTGTCAATAAGCGCGGCCATAGACCGGCTGATCGCTCCTGAAGAGGAGAAAGAGCAAGTTACGGAAGAGCCAAGGCAGAGCGAGGGCGATAGCGGTGTGGAGCGTGAGCGGGATGGTAAAACGATCCTCAGATTACGTGGTCTCCTGAAGGATAAAGACGCGCGAATCGAGCTGCTGGAAGAACGCATAACAGCGCTCGAGACACGTTTAGAAGAAGGGGAGTGGGAGAGAGCACGCTTGAAGCGGAAACTCGATTCCACACGTTCAGCGAGTACGAGAGCGTTGAAAAAAGCGGAAGAGATACGAAAGCGGGACCGGGCGATTGAAAGCTTGAGAGCGGAAGTGAGAGCGCGCGAGCAGGAGAAAGCAGAGCTAAGGGGCATCATCGAGGCCCTGAAAGGCGGAGGGAAACGAGATGTACAGGGTGGAAAGAGGATTACGGTGATACAAACGTTCAGCCATGATGCGATCGTGGATGCCGATAAGAACTACGGGCTTAACAAAGGCGATGTCGTGTTCCTTAAAGACGGCAGTGGCGGTGGGGCAAGTACTGCGGAACTATTGGCGAAGAAAGGTATCGTTGCGGTAATCTACGGCAAAGAGCTCTCGCATTTCGCTGTTGATACCTTCTCTCAGTTTGATATTCCTACGTTCTCCACGCACGAGCTACCGCTGCTGTCAATCGGTGATGATGATGAAGAAGAGGGAGCGTTCGCTTTTGTGGATCTGCACCTTCTCAACGAGCGGATGGAAGAATGGAAGCGGGCGCGGCGGGAAAAGGAGGTGGTACTGCTAAATCGTTAACGCAAAGGCAGTCGGTCGTTTTCTCTCTGCACGTGTGTCTTTACTTAATCTTGACCGTTGAAGTAAGTCCCTCTGACTCTGCAAGCAAAGGCACGTTCGCCGCAGCACCTTGCCATCGCAATCATACTATTAGCTGCGTTGAGCGGTGGCTAAAGAGCTAAAGTAGGCCTTTAATTTGTTCATACCACATTTAAGGCACAGAACACGCACAGTTACAATTCGTACCGGGGCAACAAAGGAAAGAATCGTATCATTATAAATAGTGGCACGGCATTGTAAAGTAGCACAGGTGAATGAACAATGATAAGTGTGAATGAGTATGGACTGGACGTTTTTGAGGACATGATGGACCTTGCAGAGGATTTGCAGGTGGGCATAGCGGAGTTGGATAATGGGACAACGCTCATAGATGCAGGCGTGGAAGAAAAGGGGGGATTTGCAGCGGGGTTGTACGTTTCGCGGATATGTATGGCGGACCTTGCGGATATTACATTCAACAGTTTTGACCTTGGTAAATTGGTTGTGCCGGCGGTAGAACTTACCACCGACCATCCGGTGATCGCGTGCATGGCGTCACAATTCGCGGGATGGCGGATAAAAGTAGGGAAGTTCTTCGGTATGGGCTCGGGGCCTGCACGGGCACTTTCGCTCAATCCAAAAGAGCTGTACGAGGAGATAGATTATACGGACGACGCAGATGAGGCGGTGCTGGTTCTGGAAAGCAACACGATGCCGGATGCTGAGGTGACGGCGGCGATAGCGAAGGCATGCACGGTGGAGCCAGAAGATCTTTACATCGTGGTTGTGCCAACGGCATCCATTGCAGGCTCTGTGCAGATATCCGCGCGTGGTATAGAAACCGGCGTACACCGGCTCGAAGTGCTCGGTCTTGATATAAACCGCATAAAACACGCGCACGGCCTCATCCCGATCTCACCCCTCGTCGGTGACGATCTGAAATGCATGGGCTCGACCAATGATTGCATCATGTACTGCGGTCGCATGTATTATTCGATAGATTACGAGGACGTAGAGGAATTGAAAGGCTACGTAAAGAGCGTCCCGTCAATGAACTCGAAGGATTACGGCAAGCCGTTTTACGTTACCTTTAAAGAGGCGGAATTCGACTTCTATAAGATCGATGCCGCTTCGTTCGCACCTGCGGAGGTCACCGTGAACGAATTGAACAGTGGTAAGACGTTCACCAGCGGGAAGATTAATCCGGAGGTGTTATTGGAGTCTTTTGGTGTGGAGTCGATATAATCAATCCTTTCGGGATTCTAAGAAGCTTTAGGCGTCAGAGAAGACGTCAGTGTATACAGCTAGCTCGAAGAGCCGAGAAAGAGGTTCAGCACAGCAGCCACACCTCTTCCTCTCCTTCTTCTTTTCTTCTTTTTAGTTTACCGTGATATGCCATATTCTCCACTACGTCCTTGAGCTGATAATAGGGCACATAAAAGTCAAATTTTTCCCTCAGAGCAGCCCGTAATGCACGCACGCTCAGCCCCTGCCCCTCGTTCGCAATGATCTTCTCAGATAATTCCATCACGTCCTCATGAAAGCTCCAGGGATAGATGATCCAGGTCCAATCGCTCATAAGCTCGCCGTAGAAATCAGGAACGTACGAGGAAGAGGTTTTGTGGTGCATCGTTACGGTTTTTACCTCCCGTGCACCCAGGGATTCAACATACTCGACGACCAGTTTTAGGCTATCGCCAGTGTCAGTGACGTCATCGGCGATTAACACGCGTTTCCCGCTCAGCATCTCGCGTGCTTTCTCGTCAAGCCCGTATTTCAGCAGTGCGTCGCCCGTAATCGTGGCGGCTAGCCCCCAGTGCTCCATCTTCAAACTGAGCAGATCTTTGAGCAGAAAGAAATCACAGAGCACGCGAGCTAAATACCAGCCGCCTCGCGCCACGCCAACAATAATCTCCGGCTTGAAGCCCGAGGCCTTTATCTCCTCGCCCGCATCCTTGCAAAGGTCGTAGGCACAGTTCCAATCAACGAACGTGCAGCTAAATTTCTCTTGCATGACTTACGACTCACTCCTTCTCGTTTCACCCGCAGGTGGTATATCCCTACTATTTTTGTCTGCGTATATAAGGGTTTTGTATGATGATGAACGAAGAAGAGCGAAAGGTGGAAGAGCGCAGGAAAGAAGATCTGGACGAGATAGTGGCAAGCAAAGAGACGCAGAAGTATCTTATTGATACCCTTGAGGCTTTGGTCAGGATACCAACGTTCGTGCCGCCTGGCGAACATTACGGCGAGATAATTGATTGGCTCATTCCTAGTTTCAACGATCTTGGATTCACATGCGACCGAATAGAGATGCCTGCGGATATTTATGAGACGCGGCAAAAGAGTGCGGAATTGAGCGGTGCGCGAGTCAACCTGCTTGCTACCAAGGATTACGGCGCAGAAGAGAGTGTGGATATTTACACGCATCTGGATGTCGTTCCGGCGGGAGAAGGCTGGAGCACGCCGCCCTTTGAGCCTGTAATTAAGGACGGCAGAATATACGGGCGCGGTGTCGCGGATTCGAAAGGAAGCGTCGCTGCACTATTAACCGCACTGCGCATTATGGCCGAGCAGGGTCTGGAGAGCAGGTACAATATCCAGGTTGCGTTGACTACGGATGAAGAGATAGGGCTTTATTCCGGGTTGTGCTTCTTTGCCGATGACGGCCTCTTGAAGGGCGATTATTTACTGTGCATGGATACCAATAATGAGGGTGTCTGCGTGGCAACGAACGGTGTGATGAACTGGGAGATGAAGGTGCACGGGCGATCGTGCCACAGCTCGATGCCATTTCTGGGTGTGAATGCGGTAGAAAACGCAGCGCTCGTGATTCGGGAGTTAGAAGCCCTGAAGAAAGACGTTGAGCGCAGGGAATCGGAGGCGCCCGCCAGCCCACAGATGACGGAACAGACGGGCCGGAAACACATAACGTCCGTTTTTAACGTTACAATGATAAACGGCGGTGTGAAGGAGAATCTGATACCTCCGAGCTGCACCGTGCGGGGCGACCGGCGCTACATCCCCGAAGAAGTGGAAGAAGAGGTAGTAAAGGAGTTTGAAGCAGCGGTAGAAGCGATAAAGAGTAAGCACGGAATTGCGCTGGATTTGTATCCGAAGCCGGGATTCCCGCCTATGTTCACCGATCCTGATGACAAATGGGTAAAGCGTGTGCAGGTTGCGGCAACGGATGCTTTTGGCGTTTCCAAAGGAGTAATAGGCGTGCAGGGTGGTCTGGACGTAGCGTATGCAGTACAACGAACGAAGCAGCCGGTGTGCGCATTCAGTGTTGGTAATTGGATGGAAAGCAACGCACACGGCCCTGACGAGAACGTCAGGCTAAGCGATTTAACAAACTACGTGAAGTTTTTGGTACGGCTGCTGACGTAAATTCCGGACGCAACCATCCCTGCTCACCATCCGCCTCGCTGCGCTCACGAGAATAAATAGTTCTATCTGGCGGTACTTACACACTCTGTCTCTTGCGAGACGAGTTTTGTTGCAAAAGAGCCATCGAAATGAAGGGCGATTTCACGTATCGCAGCCCCTATTGAGTCTGACGCATGTACGACGTTGCGCCGCAGGTCTATCCCGTAATCGCCACGTATGGTCCCCGGCTCCGCTTCTTTTGGATCTGTTGTGCCTGCCATTTCTCTCACACGGCGATCACGTTTTCGCCATCGATCACCATTCATTGATACCGTTAGTGCGGATATACTATGGGAAACGAAACCCTCGAAGAACTTCCTTTGCGATACCTGCGATAAGACCACTCAGCGCGTAGGGCGTATTTATGGATGTAGCCAAGAACAGCCCAATGAGTTGGGTTCACCAGCTCTGTAAAGACAGTCGTGACCAAGCTTGTGGACCCTAAGAGCAGTATATTCTTCATTTATCTGCCTCTGAAATTATTCGTATGAAAACTATGAACACATATAAAAATATGCCTTGACTATTTAATAACGGGGATTTATATTTTTGATGGTATATATATTAGACAATTCTATTGAAAATCAAACCAGAAGGTGTGCAAGCAATGACCGAAGCAACAGAGAAGCCGCAATACACAATGATTATTCTGAAGCCCGACGCACTGGTGAAATCCTTGGTTGGGAGCATCCTCTCCCGCCTTTTAGAAGCACGCCTGAGGATTGTTGGTGCAAAGGTTGTCAAAGTATCTCGGGAACGTGCGGAGCAGCATTACGCGCATTTAAAAGACGAACCGTTTTTTGATGACCTTTATGAATACTTTTCCGGTAAAACCTATGGTCCAAAGTATGAACGCGTACTTGTGTTTGTGTCCACAGGGGAGGACGCAATCTCAAAAGTGCGAAGGATCGCTGGTGCAACGAATCCACTCGACGCAGACCCGATATCCATCCGCGGAGCATACGGCAGGATTAATAAACAAGGCATCATGGAGAACGTGATCCATTGCTCAGACTCCGAAGAATCCGCAAAAAAAGAAATCCACCTTTGGTTCAATCCCGATGAAATTGTTGAAGAGATCTATCCCACCAAAAAAGTCATTAAGAACAATTGCGAAGTGATTGAATGGGCATAGTGCGTTCCGTTCATGTGTCAATGCGTGAATTCATTGATGTGACTGGCTTACTCATCAAAAACGTTCTTTCTTTCACTCTTTCGTCTCTTCTTCACTCTTACATGTGTCTCTTCTGATCATGAATACTGTAACTATACTTCTCCTGCATCGTTAAAATCCTTAATTCAGAAATAGCTCTTAATTAACTCCACGTTGCGCTCCAGCTCTTCATAATCCATCTCCTTTCGCTCTCGATTCTTCCAAAAAGTCTCTACCAGCAGATACTTATAGGTGGTGGCTTTCAAGAGCTTGAATACCTCATCGAGGTCCAAGTCCCCTGTACCAAGTGCTAGATGATCTCGCACTACATTTCCGGTGCAAGCGCAATCGTGCACGTGCACCACCAGTATCTTCTGACCACATTTGTCTATCCATTTCTTCAGGTAATCCAGATAGCCCCCGTCACCCGTTTTGGTCTTTGAGTGGCGTGCTTCCGCCTTTATCGCATGTCCTATATCGAAGGTGAACTGCAGATGGGGGTAGAAGCGCGAAAGCGCATCGTGTATCAGGTCGGACTTATCAAACGGGACTAACTCATTCTCCACGCAGATGGGTATACCAAACTCGGAAGCCAGTCGCGTTAGCTCCTCGCATCTTCCCAGACTTTTCTGTTTTATCTGCGGTCGCACGTCCTCGAGCTTGTAGGTGGTTACTCGTGGATGCAGATGGCAATTGTAGTACAACGATCGCGGTAGAAACACGGCGGAAAACGCCATACAGTTTCTTAAAACGGTCATGCTCGCATCTGCTATCTCATCCCGCGGATGCGCTACGGGTGTATCAATCGGCGAATGGAATCCGATTTTCAAACCAAACTCCTCTACCAGCTGCTTTAGCTCTTCTCGCTCCGCTTTGGGCATGCTATCGGGCAGCGGATAATCAAGCGAAAACTCGATGTAATCCAGGCCAAGTTTGTAAAGCTCTTTCAGTGTCGTCTGGAATGGTCTGTTTCCGTACCATACTGGTGCACCTAATAAAACGCCCATTTGTTTGTTACCCCCCCTCAAAGCGGGTCTTTAACTGTCACGTCCCCTACGACTGCCAAACGAATTTCACGGCGCTTTCCGTTTCACGATTAACGTTAACCCGTCGCGATCTATTATTTCCACTTTTTCACCCCCGGATATCCGGTCACCGGCCACAGTTCGAGCGTTCCAGATTTCGCCTCGTAATTTCACCGTGCCTTCGTCCTCGTTAATTTCTGTCTCCGCCTTCGTTACTCGTCCGATAAGCTCTTCGCCACCTACTTGCGCTCGTCGCTTTCTCAGCTTCAGCACGGCGCCCATAGCGAAGAAGAAGAAAGCTGCGGATGCTATCGCAAAGCCAATTATCGTCAATGCGAAACCCCCGAACCAGCCGGACTCAGGACTAATGAGAAAAGGCTCTTTCGGTAAGATTAAGGCTCCGATGATCAGGCATACGGCGCCACCCGTCGTGAGTATGCCAAAGGTAGGCGTAAGCGCCTCCGCAATGAACAGCAGAACAGCGACGACAATCAGGAGTATTCCAAACACGTTTACCTCGAACAGTCCTATGCCGTACAGCGCTAAAATCAGGCAGATTGCACCGATCATTTCCGGTACGTAGGTCCCCGGAGACATAAAGCCGAAGATCAGCCCGTATATGCCAACCATTAGCAGAATAACTGCTATTTGTGGATCACTCAGCGTTTCTAACAGCGAAGATCGCACCGTTTTCTCCTTGATGTGGAGAGATGCGCCTTTTGTCGCTATTGTTCTGTTCTCAGTGCCTATTTTAACGGTCATGCCATCAACCGTGTTTAAAAGCGCTGTTTCGTCCTCTGCAATGAGATCAATTATTCCTCGTTCCAACGCGAGATTCTCGTTGAGCGCATCGTTATCGGTAACAAAGCGCTTGGCTTGCGTTGCGTTTCTACCCCGCGATGCTGCAATGCTCTCGATATGTCCTGCGAAGAAGTTTATGGTTTTCTCATCCGCGGCCTTTCGCCCTTCTACACCGATTTCGACCGGCATTGCCGCTCCGGTTGTCGTTCCGGGCGACATCGCGGCGATGTTCCCCGAAATGAGGATAAATGAGCCTGCGGATGCCGCTATTGCGCCTTTTGGTGCTACGTACGTAATCACAGGCATATCTAAATTCAGGATCGCTTCGGTTATTTTCAGCGTAGAACCAACGATCCCGCCAGGCGTATCGAGTTCAATCAATGCCGCTTCGGCCCCCATCTCCTCTGCTTCTCGTAAGCCCTCAACGATGTCTAAGGCCGTGCCTTCGGTAATTGTGCCTTCGATTCTTATCACGTAAATTACGTGTTCGTTGCCGATAACGGCACCCACCGATGGTGTAATCAAAGCACTTGCAATGCTAACGAGAACAAGGCTAAGAAGAATCACACGCACAAGCTTGCTGGTCATCTGTGAAAAGCCTCCTTTGCGTTCTATACTATATATGTCACAACAACACTTATGAAAGTTTGTTTGCACTGGCACTTTTCGGTAAAACCCATCTTGAATACCTTCACAAACCTATTCTTCTAAAAAAATCGCGGAGGGATGGTTTGGGGGTCTGGTCCCTTACTGCTACATGAAATCACTCAAGGCTTTCTGCTTCTCTGGTGCGACGGGAAAGAGCGCTTGTATATCCTTGTCTAAGAGTTCCAGCCGTTGCCTTGTATAACTGGATACATGGTACTCCTCTGCGATGCGGAGCGAGACAGCGAGATACTTTCGGATGCTCGCCGCATGCACGGTGGGAACGATCTTACTGCCGCATCGCGTGCATACGCCACTCAGCGGTATCCGCCGGTATTTTGTGTTGCATTTGCTACACCGCATCTTCTGTGACCCAAACGCACGGAGGTTTCCTTTGATGTCGCGCAGGAAATGGTTATCGATAACGGTTTCTGCGACTTCGCTCTCATTTACCGCGCGTATCATCCGTGCCAACCGCAGTTGCGCCTCCATCTTCTCCACCATCGTATCCAGTTGCTTATAGAGCGAATTAACAGGACCTGCCGCGATATCTGAGGTTTCATGCGTATAGCCGAATCCGTACACATCCTTCGGTTCCTCTATCCTACTCGCTGCGGTCTCTATCTCCACCTCTTTCGGTGACTTACCCGCACATGCCGCTTCGTAGAACTCCAGCGGATACTCGCGTGCTGTAGAGACGTTGTGCGCTTCCTTGTCCACCTCCTTCGGATTGAGGAACGGTATGAGCACAAGCGGGGCATCCATCTTACCACCTCTTTTCTCCGGTAGGAATGACAGTGAGAAATTGAGCAGTGCATCCAAAAGGAGCAGAACTGAATCTTCGTCACCATCGCAATTCCGGCGTTTCGCGGCATGGAAAAACGGATGCGCATAACATGCCGAAGCCGTTGTGAATCCTATTATCCTGCCTAATATCCCCGCAGAGGTGTGCGGTGCCAGACCGAGCACGAGATGCCCGATGAGGTCTTCCTTAACTGATGTGCTGTAATAAGGCGCTAAGCCATAGAATTGCGAGAGCAGCGAGTCCACAAACTGTGACACCTTCAGCAAATACGATGCGGCGTCAACCGAAATAATAATATCCTGCTGCTTGAGCTCGACCACCTGCGTCCCGGTCTGCAACACCTCGCCGTTCGTATCGTACGAATAGCCCAACTCACGCGCCTTTTTCACGCTCAAGCCGATCTCGTTGGGTTTGAAATGCGTGAGTGGCAAATTCGTGAAGTCGTAGCGGATCGTGCCGTCCTTGAACACGACTACGTCATGCTTCGCCCTCAAAATCCCCTTTCCGAGATGTTCAGCCACTTTCTGCTTTGATATAAGCCCCTTTACGCATTTCACGTCCAATTTGCTCGTGTTCGTATGATCCTCGCCCATTCGCTTCATCGTCTTCTGATAATAGCTCCGCAACGCAATGCTCTTCTTTGCAGTTCCGTTTCTATTCTGCGTTTTGTTGGTTACCGTCGTCGTTTTGCCCGGCCGACCGATCGCCTGTAGCTCCACGTCGATGACTTCGTTCTTCAAGGCTTCCTTCAACGACCGGTTCTTACCACCGTAGTCGCCAAGCGGGAAGAGCGAATGCGGCGCAGGCTTCATCCTCCTCTCTTTCGATTTCTCCGGCCGGCCCATCCGCATACCGATTCGTGTCGGCGCTCTGTTCCTCGTCCTTAACCCTACCGATTCGTCACGTTTCAAATCCTCGGTTATGCCTAAACACCGCAACAACGCAGTCGGCTCCGCGATCGCCAAAAAACCTTTCTTAACCGTCGTTCGATGTAGAACGAGCAAATCCTCCAGAATTCGCTTTACGCTCTCATCATCGGGAATCCAGAGCGTTTCTCCCTCAACAATCCCCTTTTCGCAGATAAACGCAGCGAGATGTTCTCTATCCTCATCCGTTATATCCCCCCAGAGATAGGTATACACAGGATGGAGCGGCACCCCGTAGATGGACGAGATTTCTATCGCTTTTGCTTGATCCGGTGGTTTCAACCGCCATTTCGCTGCTTCCTCCTTGGATTTCACTTCTAACTCCTTCAACCACCACTCATGCGCGTATGCACCGGGCATTAAGCGATGGCCGGTCTCCAGAAAATCGCCGTAATCGATGAGTATCTCGCCCAAATCCACTATCTCGGCTACCTCCGTCTCGAACTTGCCGAACGTCTGGGGATCTAATCTGACGAGCGAGCCGTCGTTCAATTTCACCGTTGGCCCTTCGATCGAGTCCACAGGGGCAACGCAGCCCGCCTTACCTGGTAGTTCCGGCTTTATCTGCGTTCCCGCCGCAATGAACCCTAACAGTGACATTGTCGTCGGATTCAATCCAATGGTCTCCAGTCCCGTGTTGCGTGCACGCCCGTAACGAAGCCTGAATGCGCCCTTCGCCGATGGCCCACCAAATACCGGTCTCCCGGCGATTAAATCAGCTAAGAAGCTCTTCTTTCGTTGCTCGCCCTTCGATTTCACCAGCTTCGTTACCCAGTCCCAGCCTTCGAGTTCGAGCCGATCGACATGCCGCTTGATCTTCGGCGCCTTCATTGCGACGCCTTCCGTGAGTACAAGCACCATTCCACCTCGAACCTTATCGGTTGCAACGCGTTGAAGTCCCGTATAACCGCCTACTTCGATCTCTTCCGTGGGATCGCCGTCAATACAGATCGGGCAGCTCCGTACGATTTCCCGTATCTCGTCATCGCTCGGCGTGTACTGCAAACCGCTTATCCGTGCATAGACCGAAACTTCCAGAACGTACCGGCCGATCTCGTCTTCACGGGGATGATACGCCTCAAAGCCCATTTTCCGCCTTATATAATCCCCGGCCAGTACCGAGAGCGCCTGAGCAGTTCCGCCCGCACTTCTTATCGGCCCCGAATAAAAAATCTTGATGTACTCACTCCCGTCGTCGTTTCTAGCGGATTCCACACGCGCGATTCCCTCTATCGGCGCCGCGACCACGCCTTCCGTGAGTATCGCCACGGCGGTTCGCACAGCGTGCTCGACTACCTCTATCCTTTTATACGTGCCGAATCTACCTTCGACGAAGTCCGAGCCGATCCGTAACGCGATTTCTTCCCGGCCATTACCTTCACGCTCCAATTCGTGTATCCGCGTACTCAAGCCCTTAACGCCGATGAGCGCCTCCACGCGCTCCGCGAGGTCTTTCGTGATATGTATCTCAGGAGCTGGTGCGGGATCAAAACCCTTTCTCCTCGCCTCTTTCGCTATTTTCAGCTCATCCGATAAAGTTTCCTTTAACGTCTCGTGGTACTCAGAAGTCGAAGACATCGTACATATCTAATATTCTGAGGGGTTATAAGTGTTTCGATTCGGGCTGTTTTATACGTGAAAAGTCATGAAACGACCGTTAAATGGCTGTTTTTGCTCTTAGCAGTGAAGACAATTCATTCCCAAAATAGTGCTCTGACAACCTAAACCTTCACAACGTGTATCGCTTCCCCTGCTCAATAAGCTCCACGTTCGTAAAGAACTCCTTGAATAGCTCCGGACGTTCCGTATGCACCGGAAACACCCGCTCAGGATTTATCTCCGTAATCATCGCTTTCAGTTCAGGCCCCGAAGCGTGTCCCGACGCATGAGCGGAATATTTCCGGATTCCGAAATGGTCTAACCAATGCCTCTTTCGCTCCTCGTCCAATAGCATCTCATCACTGAACGGTTCGCAGGACGATTTTATCCATATCGCGGTTTTCGGCTGGATATCGGTAAGTTGATTTATCTCCCAGAGGCTCAGGGAGACCACGTAATGCTCGGGATTGTTCTGCAACCCATCGCAGGTTATTGCGTTTTCCCTGTTGATCAAGGGCCTTTCCCAATTCGCATAGTCCTGCTTGACCAATCTACTATCAATTCTGTCCCTCCCGATTAAGCCCCAGCTCTTCTTTGGCACTAAGATCTTCACATAACCGAGTTCGAAAGGAGCTGACGAGCCCAACGCTTCTATAAGGTACGCAAGTTTCAGAGGTACGACAAATTCGCGCTGATTCACCCGAGCAGCTTCAAAGATCGTGTTCACCCTGGCAAGATCGCGAATTGGATGCTCGACAAAGACCAGTCCTTGTGCCGTAGCGATCAACTGCGTGATTTCGTTCTTTACGCCTGCTTCGCTGTCCTTTTCTCTCTTATCAATTCGTGTGCCCTCGGATACAAGCCAGGTTGGCTTAGCGGCTTTCGCTTTTTCAACAAATCGGTTGCTTAATACTTGATTAAAGCCGTGGAACCTGATATCGCCCGTGTAAACTAAGGTGTCCTCGCCTGAATGGATGATGTAGCCGCACGCACCAGGTAAGGAATGATCCACGGGCACCATTTCGATCTCCATCGAGCCGATTGAAACGCGCTTCTCTGGCTCCAGCACGTGGAAATTTCGCTCGTGGACAAACTCCGTGTTCTTCCTTGTTACTCTGCTTACGGTTCCCCGCTGGTTCGTATAAAAAGTGAACGCATCGCAGGCTGTGGTTAAGTCTGATAATGGATTGCTGCCCGTCTCTTCCACTACCTGGAGGATGGTTCGTGTCGCTTCCGTACAGTAAATAGGGATATCCGGCCGCAGGAAATGGATATACTGCGCGTGGTCAGCGTGAGCGTGGGTAAGTAAGACAGCGTCTATACTCCTCGCTTCTGGCCGCCGGCCCATGTGCGTGAGATAATCCGTTCGGTAAATGCCTTTGATATCTGGCAGAAGCCTCAATTCAAAGAAGTCCGCTAACGCAGTGCATTTACGCGGTTGTAAGAACTCGGCGAAGTACTGATTAGCAACGTTGAAGCTCATACCGAAATCGAGGAAGAGCTTTGTGCCGTCGGCTTCGAAAAGAATCTTATTTCCTCCGATTTCGTTCACACCGCCGTAGAACGTGAGCGCGGGCATTTTATCTCGTAGAGTATTTTAGCGTGCAAAGTATAAACGTATGTGCTACGAGAGGTTTACTCTACTCGCGTAGGCATACTTGCTGGAAAGAGAGGTTAGACTAGACGCTCGAGGCTGAAGCAACAAAACCAGCTAGGCACCAGTCTATTCACTTTTGGTCGACCTTTAGCAGTTCCGCACAGATAAAAAAGCCGTTCCCTGTGAGATAGATACTACCGCTTGGAAGCCGCTCAACCAGCCGCTTGTCCAGAAGCTGCTTCAGGTAACGTTCGGCGTCTTCCTCGCTATAGCCGCTCACATCCTCCAGGCTGACCGGATTTGCTATTCCACCGCACGCGTCGTACAAATCACGAAGAAACTTCAGTTCCGATGCATCCATCGACGTATACAAATCACGAAGCAGCTTTCGTTTTTTGCCTGATTCGCTCATCTTCGTCCCCTTACCTAATTTATCTTCTCCACCAATCGTACTTAAAGCCGTTGCTGCGCGCCACGAAAGTTTTAAGGATACCGATATACCTTTATTCCATAATAGTCCGATGCTCGGATGGAATGGAAGTGGGAGGGTAAAATGGTAGTAACCGCAAAAGTGAGGTTCGTAACCGGAGAGACAGAAACATACAAGGATTGCATAATCGATAAGAAGAATCGGATAGTTAGTATACAAGGCAAAGGGAAATTGCATCAACTCGGCGAGATAGGGTTTATTCCGTTCGAAGCGATACTATCCGTGGAATACGATTAGACGCAATCACGTTTTTGCCTTTCAGGAAAAAGCAGTCGTGCATTTTCGTCAACAGCAAAGATGGAAGAATTGATCACCTTTTATTCTGAGAATCAGAAGATATTCGGAAACCTGCATCTACCGTACGCAAAAGCGCCCTGTGTCATCGCGTTGCATGGCTTAGAGAGTAGTAAGGATAGCGGTAAATGGCCCATCATAGCCGCGAGACTTACTGCGGAAGGCTACGCATGCTTGCGATTCAATTTTCGGGGCTGCGGGAGCGGGTCAGAAAAAAGCGAGGGGGAGTTTGAGGAGGTAAGCCTGACGGGGAGAATAAGAGATTACAACTGTGCTTTACGATTTCTAGAAGAAACAGGCAAGGTTGATATGCGCAGAGTGGGCGTTATTGGTTCTAGTTTTGGCGGAATGGTCGCCGTAGCGGTCCCGGATAACAGAATCAAAGCCATGGTAAGTCTAGCCACTCCGTACACGATACTTCAGATCCCCGCAGGGAGCCGATTTAAAAAAGGATTCTACGACGATCTGCGGGCCTATGATCTGCTAAAAGCTGTACGCGGTGCGCCGCCCATCCTCATTCTGCACGGCAGCTCGGATTTAGTTGTTCCGCCCGAGCATGCACAGAAGCTCTATGAGGCTGCACCGGAACCAAAACGACTGGAGATCGTAGAAGATGCAGACCATGTGTTTTCTCAGCGTGAGCACTTAGATCTGGTGATCAACCTGAGTTTGGAGTGGTTTAAAACGTATCTCATTTATAGTCAAAAACCAAACAATTCATACTTAACACCCTCGCCTAGAAACCGCTCGATCCAGCCATGCGCGAAACTAAGCCGGGATG
>JAFGHB010000067.1 GCA_016930255.1 Methanomicrobia archaeon
CATCCCGGCTTAGTTTCGCGCATGGCTGGATCGAGCGGTTTCTAGGCGAGGGTGTTAAGTATGAATTGTTTGGTTTTTGACTATAAAAAGAGGACCTTTAGGACAATATGATTTGATGAGAAGGACGAATCTGAATAAAAACAAAATTCGCATGATAATAGCAGATTTGATTGAGCAGGGTATAGTAAGTGGGATCGCAGGAGGGCATTCCAGAAAATATCAATATCAATCTGATGCTCCTCAGCTCGAGACTGCTGTTTTTGAAAATCAGAGGAAATTTAAACGGGAAGAACTCGATAAAATCATGGAATACGCTGAAACCAATAAGTGCAGGATGTTTTATCTCTGCGAGTATTTAGAAGATAAGGACGTAAGGGTATGCGATAAATGTGACAATTGCCTGGGTAAAAAATGGACTTATGAAATCAATGTGGACTGGCAACAAAAAGTGGACGATTTTGAGAATAATTATTGCCCTGAGATTGAATTAGTTCCCAGGACTCAACAAGAAAGACCTCTTTCAGAGCGAAAGAGCAAATTGGTCAACGGAGTTGCATTCTCGAATTACGGCTTTTCCAATGTGGGCTCTACTATTCACCGTTGCAAATATGAGAATGGCGGGGATTTCCCCGATGTTCTTTTAAATGGTGTTTTGAGGGCCTATCACAGCCACTTTAATGGCGAGCAGTTTGACCTAATTGTCTATGTGCCACCAACGCAATCCGGCGATTTGGTCAAGAATTTTGCTGAAAAAGTATCTGCTGCCTTGAGGATACCCATTTCTCACGGGCTGGTAAAACGGCGTGATACAAAGCCTCAGAAGGTCTTTCAGAACTCCCTATTGAAAAATGATAATGTGAAAGATGCTTTTGACTACGAGAATCCTGCCGAGGTTAAAGGCAAAAATGTTCTGTTAATTGACGACATTTGCGATAGCAGAGCAACAATCAAGGAGATCGGAAAATTAATGGGCAGGTTAGGCGTGAACAAAATTGCACCGTTGGTGATAGCGAAGACAATTGCTGGTGATATAATGGACGATAAACCAGACTTACCTGAAATTGAAACAGATACGGCGGACATAAGAGATGTAGATGGGATAGGGCGAATGCCGCAAGAAAGCTCAGAATATAACGCTCCTGTTCGAGATGAAGACCAAATTTTTCAGGCTTTACGGGAATGGTGGCTCAGAAAAGCGGAAGAAAATAGCTTGCCTCCTTATTGCATATTCCCTGATAAAACCCTGCACAACATTGCCCGAGCAAGACCCAGTTCTCTTTTGGATCTCCTAGACATAACGGGTTTTGGCAAGACGACAATCAAAAAATACGGTGATGATATTATTAAAATTATAAACGAACAGGAGAGGTAATATTATGGAAACGGGAGATTATCCCAACTGGATAACCATGGCGCATCTTCCCAACTGGAAAACAGCGAGTATATATGGTCTCCTTGTTGATATTGGTTATAACCATTACATTTCATTCGAAGAATTTTTTTCTCGTGATATCGCTACTCTGAAAGAAGATTTCGCTCTATCCTCAAAAGAATCTGAAGATATCTTACGAGCAAGAGAGGATCTACAAAATAACTCGTTTTTAGCAGAAGAACTTATTTCTGAGAGGGTTGAGTTAGTTCCTTTTGATTCTCCAGAATATCCAATAACATTAAAAAATAACTTGGGAACCAAATATGCTCCCCCTTTGCTGTATGCTAAAGGGAACACAAAATTATTTTTTGAAAATAAAGCAGCGATTGTGGGTTCACGAAATGTGAGTGATAAAGGTGCCGAATTTACCAAACGAATAGCTAGAAAATGTGCATCAGAGGATAAGGTTGTCGTAAGTGGATACGCAAAGGGAGTGGATAGAATTGCGCTGGAAACGGCAATAGAAAATAGCGGAATGGGAATTGTTATTCTGCCCCAGGGAATAATGACCTTTAAAAGCGGATTCAAAAAGCTGTATAAATACATCATTGAAGGTCGTGTTCTTGTTGTCAGCACCTACCCGCCAAAAGCAGGGTGGTCAGTAGGTTTAGCAATGGGGAGAAATGTCTATCTTTATGGACTTGCTGAGGAAATCTATGTGGCAGAATCAGATAACAAAGGTGGTACTTGGAATGGTGCTATTGATGGACTTGGAAAAAGGAGAAAAATATTGGTTCGAAAAGCAACACCAGAAGAAAAATGTGCTAATAACGAATTAATAGCTAGAGGTGCTATAGCTGTTGATGATTTTGGGAATATAGCGAAAGAATCGAGAATTTACAAGGGGGAGTACACAGAAAACATTGCTTGAAATCGAGTGAAGGTCGCTTACCCTTCTATAGTACAGAAGAGATAAGACTTTGTGAGTGTGATTCTTGCTCTGGCGTTGGTGACTGTTATCTGAAACAAAAGTGATGAAATGATTTAATTTAAATCCGTTATGCCCTTAAACGAGCTAGAATCTTCTTCTTTTACTTTCATCTTCAAAATAAGTATGCTTTTATCCGCGCTACGCACTCTTCCACGCTTAGTTTCTCCTGCTCGCCCGTGACGAGATTCCGCAGGGTCACAGCCCCTTCTTTCAGCTCGGTTTCGCCTACGAGCACGGCGAACGAATCGTTGCGCGTATTGGCGTACTTGAGCTGCGCGCTTAAGCTCCTGTTCATCAAATCGATGTGCGTGGGCACGAACTCCCTCAGCCGAGACGTGATTCGTATCGCCTCTTTCAGCACGTCGCGGTCTTCGTTCTCAGCCCGAATCGGCACCACGACCACGCCTTTTCGCTGCATCTCCGTTTCGTCCGCACTGAAGATCTCCGCCAGGCGGTCAAAGCCGAATGCAAACCCTGTTAACGGTATATCATCACCGCCGAACAGCGCAGCCAGTCTATAAGAGCCGCCGCCGCATACCTGTCTCTGCGCGCCCAGCTTACCGCCCATCTCGTAAATCTCGAACACCATCCCCGTGTAATAATCCAGGCCGCGCGCGATTCCTAAATTTAACGTGTACTCCACACCGTAATAATCAAGATATTCTAGCAGCTCTTCCAGCTCACGTCCCGCAGCGCTATCCCCGGCGATTATGCCGCGATCGCGCGCTTCTCGTAACGCGTCCTTACCTTTTAAATCGATTAAATAAAGCAAATCGTCAATAACCGTGCCTTCCACGCCCAAATCGCCAAGTAGCTCGATTACCGCCTCGCGCTCATCCTTGTCTATCAATCGCATCACCGTGCTTATCAGCTCATCAGCTACCTGAGCATCGCGTAATCGCTCACGAATCAGACCCACATGACCCACATGCAGCTCAGCCTGTACGTCTAACGCTTTCGGAACGGCAAAAGCGAGCGCAATGAGCTCAGCCTGCGCTTCGGGGCTGTCAACACCGATTATCTCAGTACCAAACTGCCAGAACTCACGATACCGCGCCTTCTGAGGCTCCTCGTACCTGAAACAGTTGCCGAAATAATACAGTTTTGAGGGCTTCGGCGCCATCTTCAGCTCATTTATGTACATGCGCACCACCGGCGCGGTAATCTCGGGTCGTAACGCTAAATGCCGCCCGCCCTTGTCCTTGAACTCGTACATCTCCTTCAGGATCTCCTGCCCGGATTTCAGTGTGAAGAGCTCAGCGCGCTCGAACGTGGGTGTACGGATCTCTTCGTAGCCCCAGCGCTCTGCAACCTCGCGCATTCGCTCCTCCATTAGCCGCCGCTTCCTCATCTCCTCCGGCAGGAAATCACGCGTGCCGCGCGCCCGTTCTATTCGCATGCTCCTCTCTCTTAGTTTCCCATTCGCTGCTTACGTACCAAACAATAAAAAGCGAAGATCATACATACATAAATAAAATAATACCGTTTAATCACGGACGGCTAAGGTAAACAACGGAAAAGTGGACCCATGAACTTCAGATTGATCTTCGTGATGGATCTACTCGATGGCGCGGTCGTGCACGCGAAGCGAGGCGAACGTGACCAGTACAAACCAATCAACCGCTTCAGTTCCATCGTTCGGTCTTCGGATCCCGTACAGATCGTCGAGGAGCTAAAGCCCGCGGAAGTGTACCTCGCGGACCTCAACAGGCTCATGAACACGGGCGATAACCGCGAAACACTTAAGGAACTAAACAATCGAAATAGAGGATCGAAGATCATGCTGGATTATGGTATTAACGGATTTGAAGCCCTGAAGGAGGCGGTTGAAGCCAAACTCGCCGACACCTTCGTCTTAGGCACGGAGACCGCATCCCTGGACGTGATTGAGGCGGCATCGAAAAGCAGTATCCCGATATGTCTGAGTGTTGACCTCCGCAATAAGACGGTGCTGACACGCGATAAACGCTTGAAACGTGACCCTTTATCGCTACTACAGAAACTGAATGAGTATCCAATCCCGGATGTAATCGTACTGGAACTGGACCGGGTGGGGACGAAAAGCGGCATCGATTTCGAGTTCTTCGAACGTGCCGTTGCGGTCTCAGATCATACTATCCTCTGCGGCGGTGGTGTTAAGAGTAACGAGGATCTACTTATAATGGAGCAGCTGGGAGTAAAGGGCGCACTGATCGCTACGGCGATACACGATGGCTCCATTCCGGTGTCGGCCCTTAGACAAGCGTATTCTCACCATGAGTGAAAAATTCCAAGCGGACGTATTGAACCTGATACAGCAGATACCGAAGGGTCGAGTGACGACGTACGGCGAGTTAGCGCGAGCGTTGACAGGCTCGGTTAATGCTTCGCGTGCGGTCGGCCAGGCAGTCGGGAAAAATCCCACTCCTGTACAAGTACCCTGTCATCGAGTCGTGCGAAGTGACGGCACTATCGGCGGGTACAAACTGGGCGTTGCTGCGAAAATAAAGCTTCTGAACGAGGAAGGGCTCACAATAAGGAGCGGAAAAGTGGTGAACTTCCCGCAACTACTTTTTCGGTTCGATGCAGTGGAAACACCTCGATTCCTCACTGACAGAATGCTAGGAAAGCTCAGTACATGGCTTCGTATCCTTGGTCACGATACCGTTTACGCTGCGGACATAGTCCGAAACGAAGGGGAAAGAAGAGAAGAGGAAGAGGAGGACGAGGATAACGCCCTTGCCGCGTTTGCCGCACGTGAGGCTCGAATACTTCTCACACGAGACAAGGAACTCGCGGCATCTGCGAAAAAAAACGGCGTGCACTGCGTGCAGATGAAGACCGACGAGGTGATGGCGCAACTGAAGGAGCTGCTCAGTTACAACCTCAAAATAAACCTTAAACCTGTTCCGATCAGGTGTAGCGAGTGCAATGCACTGATACGAAAAGTGAAGGCAAGCGAAGTGGATCTACTGAAGGCAAAGGATTATGTGCCCGTACACATGATCGGGACGTGGGACTTCTGGATTTGTGAACACTGCGGCCGGGTCTACTGGGAAGGAAGCCATTGGCGCGATATGCGCGAGCGATTGCAGCCGCTGAACGAGTTGAAACGTTCAGGGGTGTAGGTATTTATTATGGCCATTCGTGAAAACACCGAAGAGCTGTACCGTATACAGGCCGAAATCGCAGCAAAATCTCTGATAAGAGACGACCCGCATCTAAAAGAATTGAAATTAATCGCAGGTGCAGATCAGGCTTTCTTCTGGGATTCCAAAGCCGAAGAGAGAATAATATCCGCGGTTGTGCTCCTTGACTATCCCTCCCTGCAGTTCGTTGATCATGCATACTCGGTGATGCCGGTGGATTTTCCGTACATTCCCGGGCTGCTCTCGTTTCGGGAAGCTCCCGCTCTAATGAACGCATTTCACACGCTCAACATAAAGCCTGAACTCCTGATAATCGATGGCGGCGGCATTAACCATCCACGGTTCGCGGGCTTGGCCACGCATGTCGGCGTAACCTTGGACGTTCCGACCATCGGCGTGACAAAACGCCTCTTATGCGGTACAGGCAACATACCAACGGAAGACGACGAAGCCTGCATAATCAAATACCAGGACAGAGAAGTCGGCTATTACCTCAAAAGTAAAAAAGGCTGTAAACCCATTATCGTAGCGCCAGGCCATAAAGTATCGGTGGATACCTCGCTGAAGCTGATTAGAAACTGTATCCGCAAGCATAAACTGCCAGAGCCCATCCGAATTGCGCATCTCTGTGCGAATACGATCAAGCGTGATTTGAGCAAGCGAAAACGAAACGATTAGCTTTTATACTCGTCAAATCAGAATTTAACACGAGGTAAGCAAGATGGTAGAAGAGCTTGGCGATATACTGCGCAGCGGATTTGAGACCTGGAAGAAGAATTTAACTATCTGCTTGCCATTCGTCTTCAGTTTGCTGCTGACCCTTATTGCAGGGGCTCTAATCATCGGTGGCGCCCTGATGATGGTGCTCGGCCCCGTATTGCCTTCATTGACGCCAGCCCTCACTAGCACACCGGGTGAGATATCGCCCGAATTCGTTCAACAGCTCCAGCCCTTGCTTCTGCAGAATATCGGTATCCTTGTTGCTGCCTTTCTAATCACCGGGATTTCAGTGCTGCTGATAACCACCTTTTTCAGCGCGGGCGCCATCGGCATGGCGACTGAGGCGATGAAAACGGGGCGGACAAGCCTCTCGGACATGACCGATTACGGATCGCGGAAATTCGTGAGTCTACTCGGCGCTAACCTCATCGTTGCTCTGATTGCGCTTGCAGGCGTCATATTCCTGATCCCCGGTCTGTTCTCTCTAATGCCCGAAATAACATCAAAAACACCACCCGATGTAACGAATCTGGCAGCATTTACACTGCTCTTTTTAGGATTCGTGATAATGCTCTTCTACCTGCTCATTATAGGTATTATCTTCGCAATCTCACCGTATGCCGTTGTCATAAGCGACCTCGGAGCGGTAGACGGCGTTAAAAGAGGCTTTCAGTTCTTCATGGCACACAAGGTCGAGGTCTTCCTGCTCTGGCTCGTCGTACTTGTGATCGCCGTCGTTGCGGGTATTATCCTCGGGAATATACCTTATATCGGCCAGTGGCTGAGCATGGCGGCGTCTGTCCTTATTCTTCAACCTTTGGCCGTTATCTGGTGGAGCCGATTGTACCTGAGCGGCACGGAAGGAGACGTAGATGTAGAACCCACCGAGTTTTAAGCCTATTTATTGCTCTTTTCTCATACTGAGTGCTATTTTATATAACGTATGCGATTTAACGAAGTTCCAAGCGAAGTAAGGAATTTAGGCGGAGCGAAGCGGAGCCGTTAAATCGCTGTTATATTCGTCTTCCGTAGAAGACCGAGCCAAAGTGCAACGGTTTTTGCGGAGGCAGAAATTGGTGAAGAGTAAGTAGGTGGGCACAATCTATTTATCAAAAACTCTTTTAATCTGCCATTTTAATCTTCTTAAAGAATGAGTATCCAACGCTCTTTGACCACTGAGCATTGATGAGAAGAAGATGGGAATTTGTTTATTATCAATTTCTAGAGTATCATATCCTTTTTCTCTAAAAATTTTTTCACCGCTTATTGTAAACAAACTACCGTTATTAATTATATCTGAAGCGAAAGCATTTGCCACAACTATCAGTTTAGGATTTATCTCTTTAATCATTTCAAGAGCAACTCTTAACTGACTTATTCCGAAATTATTTAAGCTGAATTTTTTAGCCTTGTTAGCCTTGTCATAGTTTCTAATCCTCTCTTTTGCTTTATTTTGGGTTGTTTCTCTAAAATAGAACAGGTCTATATGCTGACATGCTAAATCTAAACTTTTAGATATTTCTTGAAATTTAACAAAATAATTGTAAACATCAATAGCTCGTTTTTCCAGTAAAATCAAGAAATCGAAATCATTACTTTCTCTTTTCAACTTCTCTATCATATTGACTTTTTGGTATTCCGTTCCGTTTAGAATTTTTCTGAATGCCTTTTTACTGAACGACGGGTTTAGTCCAATAAATAAAATACCCTCCTTTTTAAAATCTGGGTAAAGTATCGGATGGTATATGCCACTTTCTTTTTTATAGTTTTTCCAGACCTCTAGTATCTTTGAGTTTATATGTTCATTCTCCATTCTTCTCAACCAGCCCTATGTTCACTCACCAGACGTTGCGTAGATCTCATAGGGCATGATCTTCTTATTCGCCTTCTTCTTGCCCTTTAATCTGCTTATAAGGTCTGCGGCTTTCTCCTTCTTCTCTCGCGTCTTCAGCCGTTCCATGATGCTCGCCATCTCGTCGGCCTTATCGTCACCACCGTATTCTATCTCGTCCTCACCGATCGATTCCTCTTCTTCCTTCTCGATCGCTTCTTCTTCCTCTTCCATGCTCCCTTCGAAAACCTCCACGCTCACGTTACGTTACGCTATATTCGTTAACTTCACGCTCTTTCTATCGTGCAAGCACCATTCAGTACTAAACTATTAACTGTGTACTTATTTATCATTTCCTATCACGCACGAATAACCCGTGCGCTCTGGATTATAGAACTACCTTTCCTGGATATAAACTTTCCGCGGCAGTTAAAATCTCGCTCAATTCCGCACCTTCCCGCATTTTACTGCCCAGCTCAGCCTTATTGAGCATGAACGGCTCATCCAGTACTATCTTCGCGTCCTCGAGCACGATCGTTGACCAGCTCACCGTGCGTACCTGCGAGCCGAATCGTTTCAACAGTTCAGCCCTAAAAAAATCTCGCGTCTGCTCCGGTGCGTTCCCCATTGCGTACTCCACACGTTCCGGGAGTGACGCCCAATCCACCTGCGATAGCGTGCCCTGAGCGAATGCGAACGAATCCTTCGGGTTGTAAAGGCAGTCATCTTCTGTAGCCGTCGTCTCGCCGTCGAGGTGATGCAGCACGCTCTCATCCAGTAATGCGTACTGGTTACAGATGCTCGTGCCTTCAGCCGCGGTTTTCGGCTCGTAATTCACGAGCAGCGCCAGTTTCGTCACCCAGTCGATCCCATCGACATAACGCTCCACGCGCCGCGCTTCCAAGTCGTCCATGAGGTTCCACAAGCTTTTGAGCCCGATGTCGTCCCATTTGCTCGTTTCCGACCCTTCTTCGTCATGCATCCGCTCGATCGCGTCGAGATAGAACCGTAAAATGGCTACCGCATCGGTCTTCTCCCCGTTCTTCAAGTTCACCGTCCAGTTGCAGTCCTGCGTATCCAAGGATAGTTTCCTGAACGTATTCACCGGATTCTCCAGCTCCGGCGCATCATCAAGGAATCCACACTCAAACGCACGGATCACCAGCGCTTGCGCGATATCGCGTAAGAAGAGCGCGTATTCCGAACGAAGCGCCTCGTAGTGTATATCGTGCAGTCGCCAATACTGATGTGCCGCATGTGGCTGGTCTCGCGTGTTGAGGATGCCGCGCATCGTAGTCGTCGAAAGAGACGACTTTTGGGCAACGAACATCGCGCGCGGCGAAATGACGAACTTTACGCCCTCTTTGCCGGCCGCATCGCCGGAAACGACATCGCCGGAACCCGTGAACAGGATTCGTGTGACGACCCAGGGTATGAGTGCCCTTTCTACGCGACTCCAATCCTCGCACGCTGCCCGTTTGGTGATGATATTCCCGTGCGTAGCGTACGTATTCGTCTTTATCTTCTCACCTTTACCTTTCCCCTTCCCTAGCCACCTCCCGCCTTCGAGTGAAGGGGACGTGAAGAAATTGGCAACGTTATTCTTATGGATGACGACTTTCTCTTTTAACGCCAAACTCGCCTCCCGTGACCCTACGAAGGCGTAGATCTCCGATGCTTTATCGTACGCCACTGCATCAAAGGGATTGTTGTACGACGGTGTCGCGATTTCCAGGTGTCCCAGATCATTATAAATCCTAGAGCCGTTATCGCCGTACGAAGAGCTTATCCGCGATTCGTGCAGTTCCTGCGATACCTCTGTAATTAAATCCCAGGTCACCTCGCGTGAAAATTGCTTCCGCTTTAACCCGTGAATTGCGGCATTAACGAGCACCGAAGGGTTGAAACTCGCCTTTGCACTCACCGGATATTCCTGCTCGATTCCCCGTATCTTATGCTCCGTTCCTACCCGTGGCACGCGTTTCTCTCCCTTATTAGCCTAGCCATTATCAAGCATCAAGCAATAAATAGCTCAGATTCGTCGTATAGCACGATAGTGATTCTACTCTTCCAGCCCGCTTCCCACTTCCTTCCGTATCTCCTCTATTTTATTCCGTATCGTTTCCTCATTCCAGCCATCCAGCTCGTCAAACAGGAACGTTTTGTTGTTCGCGTACAGGAGGTAATCCAAATAAGGATTTCTGGCTATTCTATTCCGGATTTCACCGCTTATCTCATCCTCCCAGCCCTGCATGTCCTCATCTTCTGCGAGCAATCGCACGAGAACCTGTCGCGCCCCTTCTTCTCGGTTCTGCTCCCGGAAAAAGACCACGACCGCACTGGGCATTCGCGCGAGTTCCGGATAACGCTCAAACAGTCGTGCATATTCCTCACTGCTCGGTCTGCTCATGTCTATCTTCACATTCGGCTCTCGACTTATCGTTATCTTGTTCCAGCTCAGGGTCGCATTCTCAAATTCTGATGCAAGTCGTACCCGTAACTCGGCTCTCGAATCCTTCGGCGGGAAGAGCAACGCCTCTCCTATCTCCTCCTCTGTTAGTATACGCTCCACACCGATCTTATCCGCAACGCACTCGTATAAGTCGTAATCGCAAAGATTGGTAAACGCAAACGATGCGGCTATCTTTCGCTCCGTCTGCTCGTCCATCAAATACATGTTCCGGTAATCAAACTTCCCTCGGGGGATATAATTGTATGAAAACTCGTTTGATTCGCTCTTTATAACCTTCAACTTCATTACCCATTCGATGCGGCGAAAGACGTAGGGATCTTCAAGCAATCCCTGCTCAAACTTTGCACAAACCCTTTTAAAGGTGTCAAGCGCGTATTTGTCCCAGTATGATACTTTGCGTTCCGCGAACAGCGTTTCTATCGCTTCGAGATAGTTACTCGTCAGATAATCAATGGCTAATTCCGTCCGCCCGTTCATCAATTTTATGCGCCAATCACCGTGCGTGTTCTCCGAAATATCCTTAAACGTCTGCAACGGGTTCCAGATGTTCTCTACATGCGTAATCTTACCTGATTCTATCGCGTCGATTACGTAAGACGTAATGGCGTTGCAGAGCAGCCTCGTGACCTCCGACCGAACTCCCTCGCCGGACGTGACGTGTACACGATAGGAATCCTTGGAACCCAGGGGTTCGTCTCGCGTGGATAAAATCGGCCACTGTGACGGCGATTCGGTAAAAACTCGCCGGGCGACCATCGCCTTTGGTGATAGTACATACTTCACGCCCTCTTTCTCCGCGACATAGCCACCAGCACCGAAGAAGATCTTACGAAGCACCAGAAACGGGATGAGCAGATGCTCGCGACCTACAAAATTCTTACGCTCCACTATATATGACTCATGCGTGCCCCTGCTGTACCGCTTGTCTATCTCCACGTTCGCTTTCCAGCATTGGATATACGTGGAGGTTCTCCTTCGCCTCAGCTTCTCACTGTATCGTTCATTTGCTTTCTCCACGCCTAGTTGCATGTATACCTCTGCCGCCTTGTCGTATTTGAGCACATCGAACGCGTTTCGACATTCAGGCGTTGCGATCTCCAGATGGCCGCCTGTGCAGATATAAATCCGCGATCCGTTCCTCAAGAAGCCGTCGTTCCTTCGACGCATCTTCGAGCAGACCGCAGTCGCACCATCGAAGAACGTATAGCCCTCGAGTGCGTGGATAACCTCGTCGACATGATAAAATCGCGCATACCTGTATAATCCGGGCGATTCGGAACTCAGGCCCACTCGAAATTCATGCTCGAGCCCCTGCCATCTGCTCAAATCCTCTCGGTCCATTTTTCATATGATATATATCATAGAAGCACAGCACATCATACTAAGGCGTCAGTCAGTTAGTAGTGCATGCCCGTCTCTTCCGCTCGCACCTCGCCGTACCCTGAGGCTAAGATCTCTTCCGCTCGCCTCTGCACGAACTTATCAAAACCCTCTTTCAAGTGCTGCACGTTCACCCCGATCTCCTCCGTGTGCTTATATCGTTTAAGTAATTCCTCAGCCTTGCTTCCTGCATCTAAGATCTCCGAGAACCCTTCCCGGTCCCACAGGGTCCTCAGTTCCTCCTCAGTGATCGCGCCTTTCTCCGTCATCAGTATAGTCCGTTCCTCTAACGCTTTGTCCCGAGCATAGCCGAAGATTTGCGCGATGAACCGTCCGGTTATCGCCTCCTCGCGCTTTATCTCCCCTATCTCCGTCTCAACGTACGTGTCATCGTACATGTAATGGACAAGTGCGTCCACTAGATACGCCCGTGCTTCTTCCTCGCCACCTTTCTCCTTTATCAGGTAGTGGTCCAGAGGTATGGTGTTTGCATAAATGGACGTAATGGAATGCGCCGCGTCTCTCTCCGGTTTGGGGACCTCGATTATCTTGTCGAATCGCGACCGGAAAGCGGAATCGATAAGATGCAGACGATTCGTTGCACCGATGACCGTGAGATGTGGATGCAGGGCGTAAAACCCGTCTAAAATATCCAGTAATTGGCCCGTCACTCGTTCCGGCGCACCGGACGATCCCGCAAACATGCCGCGCTCTTGCGCTAAGGCGTCTATCTCATCGAAGAAGATAACCCCGTAGTCGTTCTCTCCTTCCTCTAATTTGTCGTTCGCCGCTTTGAAGACCATGCGCACGTTCTTCTCCGATTCGCCGAGCCACATGGTGAAGAGCTCGCCGGCACCCACTTTTACAAATTCACAGTTCGGTAACGCCGATGCCAAGGCTTTCGCGCACATCGTCTTACCGCAGCCCGGCGGGCCATACATCAGTATCCGACGAGAACTCTCGCCGTATTTCGTGTAATCCTCAGGATTGAGCATGGGGAGAATAATGCTCTTCACCAGCTCCTGCTTCACCTCGGTCAAGCCGCCGATGTCATTAAAACTCACGCCGGGGCTCTTCGTGACTTCATAGCGCGAGTATTCCTGCGTCCTGTAACCCCTTTTTATATCCAGCGTACCAGGCAGGAGTCCCACCTTCATCCCCTCTCGTATCAGCTCCTTCTCGTCCGCTTTGAGTCGTTTATAAATCCTGCCGCGACCTTTTCCCGTGGAGATCTCCGCAAGCCAGCCCTCTTCATCCTCTTCCTTCCTCAGATCCTC
Organism: Methanomicrobia archaeon; assembly: GCA_016930255.1. Lineage (NCBI taxonomy): Archaea > Methanobacteriati > Methanobacteriota > Methanomicrobia > Methanomicrobia archaeon. The sequence goes on from JAFGHB010000067.1 coordinate 13,173, forward strand.
TACCTCTCCAACCTCTAAATCCACCATACGGTCATACACTGCCGTAATCCCGATGGTAAACCCGCTTGGATTGTTCTTATCGGGGACGCGACCGATAAAGACGTATTTCCCTTCTTCTAACTCGTCTATCTCTTTGTCGGTAAGCGTACCATAGGGTAACGCCTTTAACGCTCCATTCAAATTCACCAGAGCGCTGTCGTGAAGTTTCTCAACAATGAACCCGCAGTCTAACGGAGGCGTCCTCGATTTCGAAACGAGCCGCTCTAGATCGTCTTTATATGCCTCAGTCTCCTCGTATTTCCTGCGTAATCTCCGATATTCGCTCTCCAATCGCTCGTACTCGTATCGCGGAATGTAGTCCTCCTGTTCCATATTTACTCTGCTAAAACGTAAGCAATCAATTTATAAAAATCCAACGGCGTGCACGTATATTTATATACTACTATGAAATATATATAGGGGTATAAAGGGGGAAGAGGATGAAAGAGGAGAAGCGGAAAATACAACTCACTGGTGGGTCAACGTATACCATCTCGCTCCCTATAAAATGGGCTCGGGAAGCAGGTGTGAAACAGGGGGACGAACTCTCATTGGTTCAACGTGCTGACAAATCGCTTGTATTAACCCCGTTGAAGGAGAAAGAAGAGCGGATAAAATACGCTGAACTCGTGCTCTCGGAGAAGGAGAGCTTTGAGGGCAATTTCCGGTATCTCATCGCGCATTACCTCGTTGGCTATGACGTTGTGAAGCTGTTATCTCCGGGCGGTTTCGAAGCGGAAGAGCGCAAGAGGATAAAGGCTGAAGTGCGGAAGCGACTGATCGGCATGGAGGTCGTTGGCGAGTCGTCAAAGGAGATCGTGCTCAAGAGCTTCTTGAAATACGAGGACTTCACGTTGCGCGATGCGATTCGGAGTATGTACAAGATCATCGTGTCAATGTTAGAAGACGCGATCTCGGCGCTCGAGAAGAACGACCATAACCGTGCAGAGGACGTTATAGAGCGAGATAACGAGATAGACCGGTTTTATCTACTCATTGTTCGGCAGCTCAAGGCGGTGATCAGCGATCCCGAGCTCGCAAAGAAGATCGGGGAGAGCAGACAGCGTGATAGTCTGGGATACCGGATTATCGTGAAGACTATGGAGCGAATGGGCGATCATGTAGAGAGCATAGCGAGGAATTCCATGATGATGAGCTCCTCGGTAGGAATAAAAAGTATAAAAGAAATCGGGACTCGTACAACAGAGCTCTTCACGAAGACCCTGGCGTCTTTATCGGATATAAACATAGAGAAGGCGAACGAGGCGATAAAGGGGGCGAAACTGCTCTCTGAGGATGTTGAGAGCATAAATGAGCGGATTATGGCGGAAAAGTGGAGCGCCAACGATAAGATCCACGCTATTTTCATCATGGAGAGCTTGGGGAGGATAGCGCGGTATTGCGAGGACATAGCAGAAGTAGCGATAAACCTGGGGATAACGGTAACGGGTGAATCGGAGTTTTAATTACGGATGCAGGCATCCGGTGGAACGCATAGGCTAGAACGCATAGGCAATTATGTTATTATCTCTACTATTAATTAGAAGAGGAAGCGTGGGGTGTAACCGATAGATGTTAGGGAAGTTAAGCCGTTCGCTGAAGGATTCGATCAAAAAGATCGCAATGGCGAAGCGGATTGATAAGCAGACGGTTGAAGAACTCGTGCGAGACATCCAGCGGGCGTTGATCCAGGCGGACGTGAAGATCGCACTGGTAAAGGAACTTTCAAATCGCATACGAAAGCGGAGTTTGACGGAGACGCCGACGTTGAATCCGCGTGAACACGTGATTAAGGTAGTTTACGAGGAGTTGATCAATATACTCGGGCAGGGTGTTGACATGCCGTTAGCGTCGCAGAAGATCATGATGGTCGGGCTGCACGGCACGGGCAAGACCTCGTCGTGCGCGAAACTGGCGCGATACTTCCAGAGGAAAGGCTTAAAGACCGCGGTTATCTGCGCTGATGTGTATAGGCCCGCAGCCTCCGACCAGTTGCGGCAATTGTGCGAGCGGATCGGGGTTCCTTTTTATGATGGCGCCGACCTGCCCACAGAGAAGGACGTGCGAGCGATCGTAAAGGCGGGCGTACAACGGTTCAAGAAGTACGATATTAAAATTATAGACACCGCAGGCCGGCATGCACTGGAAGAGGAGATGATCGATGAGATACGGGACATCGAGGAGCTGATACGGCCTGAGCAGCGGTTCCTCGTTCTGGATGCGAGTATAGGGCAGCAGGCATCGGTGCAAGCACGGGCGTTTGACGATGCCGTGGGGATTACGGGCATTATTATAACGAAGATGGATGGCACGGCAAAAGGCGGTGGCGCACTGTCTGCGGTATCCGAGACGAATTCCGGGATCGCGTTCATCGGTACGGGCGAGAAGGTGGACGATCTGGAGAAATTCGAAGCTGATCGGTTCATCTCGCGGCTGCTGGGCATGGGCGACCTCAAGTCATTGATCGAGATGGCGGAGGAGAGCCTGACGGAGGAGGACGTAGATACAGACATCCTAAAGGGTAAATTCACGTTAAAAGACTTGTATGCGCAGTTAGAAGCGGTGAAGAAGATGGGGCCGTTCAAGAAGATAATGCAGATGATGCCGCTGGGCGGCTTGGGCGTTGATATTGACGACGACATGTACCGAATTACGGAGGATAAATTGGGGCAGTTCAAGGTGATGATGGATTCGATGACGGAGGAGGAGCTGACTGACCCGAAGATAATCGACGGCTCGCGGTTACGGCGAATAGCCCGTGGCTCGGGCACGAGCACGGCGGAGGTGAGCGCACTGCTCAAGTATCATCGTATGATGCAGAAGATGATGAAACGGTTTGGCAAAGGCCGCGGGAAGATGCCGATGATAAAAGGGGCGCCGATCGGTAAATTGATGGATATGATGAAATAAGGGGCCAAACCCCCTTATCAACCATCCCAGCCACAAGTAAGGGACCAAACCTTCGAACTTTCTTTCACGAAACTGTTAAGTAAACTTTGAAACTACCCGGTATAAAGTGATGCTGGTATGGCTTTGATCCCTCTATGATACCTTTTAGTGTTGAAC
>JAFGHB010000068.1 GCA_016930255.1 Methanomicrobia archaeon
AGCGATTCTCGGCCTGTTCCTGAAGGAGGACACGTAGCATGAGTAACGTCAAAAATATGAAACGAAATAATAATCATACTCTACAATCGCGAGACAATTCCGAAAATTTGATATATACGATTCGTTTTAATTAGTAACGAATTACCATGTCTGGAACAGTTACGGAAAAGATACTCGACGAGCATATCGTTGAGGGCGAGAAGGTTCCTGGGGCTGAGGTTGCGTTGAAGATCGATCAGACGCTTACCCAGGATGCAACCGGTACCATGACCTATTTACAGTTCGAGGCCATCGGCATACCGCGCGTGAAAACGGAACTGAGCGTGAGTTATGTTGATCACAACACGTTACAGACAGATTTCAAAAACCCTGATGACCACAGATATCTTCAATCTGTAGCCAAGCGATACGGGTTATATTTCTCCCGCCCGGGCAACGGCATCTGCCACCAGCTCCATCTGGAGCGGTTTGCCCTGCCTGGCAAGACCCTCATAGGTTCGGATAGTCATACACCCACTGCGGGCGGTATAGGTTCCTTTGCACTCGGTGCTGGCGGTCTCGACGTCGCGGTTGCCATGGCAGGTATGCCGTACCGAATAAAGTATCCCACGATACTGGGTGTAAAACTCACCGGAAAACTCCCTGATTGGGTCTCAGCCAAGGACGTCATATTAGAGGTTCTTCGCAGACTCGATGTAAAGGGCGGCGTGGGCAAGGTGCTCGAGTATTTTGGCCCGGGCGTCAAAACGCTGAGCGTCCCGGAGCGAGCGACAATAACGAATATGGGCACCGAAACAGGCGCAACGACGAGTATATTTCCAAGCGACGAAGTGACGAAAGCCTTCATGGAAGCCCAGCAACGCGGAGTTCTGATTCAACCGCAGCCGCGAATACTTGACCGCTTTTCTTACGTAACACAGGCCTTCACGGCTGCATTTAAACACGGCGTGTGGATCCCACTCGAGGCTGATGCCGATGCGGACTACGACGAAGTCATGGAGATTAATCTGAGCGAATTAGAGCCTCTGGCAGCTCTCCCGCATAGTCCCGGGAAGATCAAGCCGGTGCGTGAAATTGCGGGAATGGAGGTGCAGCAGGTGGCCATCGGCTCGTGCACCAACTCTTCGTTACGCGACATGAAGATCGCGGCAAATATACTAAAGGGGCAGACCGTTGCGGACAATTTGCATCTCACGATCAATCCCGGTTCGAGACAGGTGGTCGAACACCTCATAGAGAGCGGCGAGCTGCAGTACCTCGTCGCTGCGGGTGCCCGGCTACTGGAAAACGCCTGCGGGCCGTGCATAGGTATGGGCGCCGCGCCGTCATCTCATGCGGTCTCCATACGAACCTTCAATAGAAACTTTGAGGGCCGAAGCGGAACGAAGGACGCCGAGGTGTTTCTGGTAAGCCCGGAAGTCGCCGCAGCCACGGCAATCAAGGGCGTTCTCACCGATCCGCGTGATCTCGGTGAGTATCCAAAGATAGAGATGCCTCAACGATTCATCGTTAATGACAACATGTTCATACCACCGCTTCCACCGGGAGAGGCTGCTAAGATCAAGATTATTAGAGGGCCGAACATCAAGCCACTGCCCGATTTCCCGCCCTTGCCCGATACGTTGGACGGCAAAGTGCTCATCAAGGTGGGAGATAATATTTCTACGGATCATATCATGCCCGCGGGCGCAAAGATCCTCCCGCTGAGGAGTAACATCCCTGAGATCTCGAAGTATGTTTTTGAGGCAGTTGATCCCGAATTCCCAGCACGAGCCTTGGATAAACGAGGAGGATTCATATTAGGCGGCGAGAACTACGGCCAGGGCTCGAGCAGAGAGCATGCTGCACTTGCACCCAAGTACCTGGGCGTTAAGGCTGTCCTTGTCAAGTCATTCGCGCGCATATATCTGGCCAACTTGATAAACTTCGGCATCGTGCCGCTGACCTTTAAGGAGCCTGCGGACTACGAGTTCATAGATCAGGGTGATACGTTAGAGGTGGCCATAGGGGAGTTGCGTGACGATATTAGACTCCGAAATAAGACGAAAGGTTCTGAGATTGAACTTAGACACTCGCTTTCAACACTGGATGCCGAGATACTGAAGGCCGGGGGGAAACTGCCCTGGGTAAAGGCAAAAGTCTGAAAGGAGAGAAGAGGAGGGATGAAATATGGCACAACGTGGCATTAGGGAATATGACGCAAAGAGGATTCTGGCTAAACATATAGCGAAATTCTCGGACGGAACGTTTACGTACGAGAGCAAGGTCACCCTGGTTACACCGGATAAGAGCATAGACGCGGTGAGTGCAGAGAACCCGTGGGTGAAGACCGATAAACTGACGGTGAAGTCAGACCAGCTCTTCGGAAAGCGAGGCAAACACGGGCTCATACTCGTGGGCGTGACCTACGAGGAAGCGAAGGAATGGTTGGATGAGAAGATGAACAGCGTTGTGGAAGTGGGCAAATCCCGGGGGAAATTAACGCACTTTCTCATTCAGTCCTATATGGGGGTTGAAAACGAGTATTATCTGGCCTTTACGGGTCATCGTGACGGCGATTATATCCATTTCTCGACCGAGGGCGGCGTGGACATAGAAGCGAACTGGGACAAGGTCACAACCGTCAATGCCCCTATAGAGGCAAAGATAGAAGATGTTGACCTCACGTCGATTGTGAATGCGGTCAAAGCCGCGAACAGAAAGCCACTCGAAGACCTGATAGGAGCACTGTTCCGCTTTTATCGTGAGCTGCAGTTCGGATTCCTCGAGTTCAACCCGTTCTCCTTCAAGGATGGTGAGTTCTTACCGGTTGATACCGTGGCGCGTTTGGACGATACCGCGCAGTTCCTCTGCTCAGAGGTATGGGGCGATGTGGAGTTTCCGGTACCGTTTGGCCGCGAACTGCGCGAGGAAGAGCGGTATATAAAGAAACTGGACGAAAAGAGCGGGTCGTCATTGAAACTGACCATACTGAACCCCCAGGGAAGAGTGTGGACGATGGTGGCTGGCGGCGGTGCGAGCGTAATCTATGCGGATACCGTCGTCGATCTCGGATATGGTGAGGAGCTGGCGAACTACGGCGAGTACAGCGGCGACCCCAGCACCGGCGAGACCTATGAGTATGCGAAGACCTTACTTGATCTGATGACGAGGGAGAAGGCGGAAGGCGGCAAAGTCCTGATCGTCGGCGGTGGAATCGCGAATTTTACCGATGTGGCAAACACGTTTGATGGAATAATCATGGCACTCGAAGAGTATGCAGAAAAACTGAAGGAACACGGTATTAAGATCTATGTCCGTCGTGGCGGTCCGAACTACGAGGTGGGCCTGGCGCGGATTCGTGATGCAGGACGACGGTTAGGGCTGGAGATGGAGGTCCACGGCCCTGAGATGCACATGACGAAAGTGGTGAGTATTGCACTGACAAATCTAAAGGGGGGTAGGTGAAATGGCTAAACCGGATTATGTCCTCTTCGACAGGGATACAACAGCCATTATATTCGGTAACCAGCAAGCGGCAGTCCAGCGAATGCTCGATTTCGACTATCTTTCGAGAAGGGAGAAGCCATCAGTAGCTGCGGTGATAAACCCGAGTGGCGGCAGCAGAGAGCTGATGAAGGTATTCTTTGGCGGTACGGAGATCGTTATACCAGTATACAACACGCTCGAAGCCGCCGCGAAAGAGCATCCGGAGGTCGATGTGGTCGTCAACTTCGCCTCGTTCCGCTCAGCTTATGCCGTTTCTGTTGAGGCGCTCAACCTGCCGAATATCAAGACGCTCGTCATCATTGCTGAGGGTGTGCCAGAGCGGCAGACGCGGGAACTCATTGCATTGGCCGAGAAGCAGGGGAAATGGATCATTGGACCTGCAACAGTCGGCGGTTTCGTGCCCGGAGCGTTTAAAATCGGCAATTCCGGTGGGGCTTTATCCAACCTCATCATGTCGAAACTGTACCGTGCGGGCAGCGTGGGCTTCGTCTCGAAGTCGGGCGGTATGCTGAACGAAATGGCAAATATGATCTCGCTCAATTCCGATGGGGTGTATGAGGGCATCGCGATCGGCGGCGATAAATATCCGGGCTCGACACTCCTTGACCACCTGCTCCGCTACGAGCAGAATCCTGAGATAAAGATGATGGTTGTGCTCGGTGAGGTAGGCGGTAAGGACGAGTACGAGATAGTAGACGCGCTAAAGGCCGGTAAGATAACCAAGCCGTTGATCGCGTGGGTTACCGGCACCTCGGCAAAGGTCTTCCCGACCGAAGTGCAGTTTGGTCACGCAGGCGCGATGGCTCGCGGCGCGGCTGAGACTGCAGACGCCAAGAACGCGGCACTGAAAGAGGCGGGCGCGTATGTACCCACTTCGTACGACGATTTCGGCGAGCTTATCCGTACGGTCTATGGAGATCTCAAAGCGAAAGGGGTCATAGAAGAGAAGGTCGAGGTAGGGCCGCAAGAAATGCCCGTGGATTACAATCCAAAGTTCATGCGTCGGCCCACCAATATTATGAGCAGCATCTCGGACGACCGCGGTGAGGAGCTGCTTTATGCCGGCGTGCCGATCAGCAAAGTAATCCGGGAGGGATACAGCCTCGGCGACGTTATCTCGTTACTGTGGTTTAAGAAACGCCTGCCGAAGTACGTTACCGACTTCTTAGAGCTTGCGCTGAGGATAACCGCAGACCACGGGCCCTGCGTCAGTGCGGCGCATAATGCGATCGTAACCGCGAGCGCAGGCAAGGACCTCACAGCGGCAGTGGCATCGGGCGTGCTGACCATCGGGCCACGGTTTGGCGGTGCGATCGATGACGCTGCGCGTTACTTCAAGGACGCACTTGAACGGGGGTTAACGCCACGGCAGTTCGTAGACGATATGAAGGCCAGGAACATCAATATCCCGGGCATAGGCCACCGGATAAAGAGCGTGCAGAACCCGGACATGCGCGTAAAGCTGCTGGAAGAATGGGCGTTCACGAATCTACCAAAGCACGAGCTGCTCGATTACGCACTCGAAGTGGAGCAGATAACGACTGCGAAGCGAAACAATCTCATATTGAACGTCGACGGCTGCGTCGGTATCGTGTTTGTGGATATCCTGCGCTCGACCGGGATCTACAGCGAGGCGGAGATCGACGAGATTATCAACATAGGCACACTCAACGGCATCTTCGTCCTTGGCCGGACGATTGGTATGATCGGGCACTTCCTGGACCAGAAACGGCTCCATTCCCGATTGTACCGGCATCCGTGGGACGACGTGCTCTATATGCTGCCCGAAGAGGACGAGGTGCTGAAATATCGCGGTGCTGAAGAATAATTTATGGAAAAAGGAGCGAGAAGAAGGAAAAATGGCTGAAAAAATCCAGATGAAGACTCCGTTGGTAGAGATGGACGGAGACGAGATGACGAGGGTATTGTGGGGCATGGTGAAGGAGAAGCTGCTGCTTCCCTACATTGCCCTCAAGACCGAGTATTACGACCTTGCACTCGAGAAGCGTGACGAGACCGAGGATCAGATAACCATCGATGCTGCAGAAGCGATCAAGAAGTACTACGTGGGTGTGAAGTGCGCGACGATCACGCCCAATGCGGCACGGGTCAAGGAATACAACCTTAAAGAGGAATGGAAGAGCCCGAACGGCACCATTCGCGCGATATTAGACGGCACGGTCTTCAGGGCGCCGATCATGGTGAAGAACATCAAACCCGCGGTGCGCAACTGGACGAAACCGATCCACATCGGCAGGCATGCGTACGGCGACGTGTACAAGAACGTGGAGTACCGGGTTGAGGGGCCCGGTAAGGCTGAACTGGTCTTCACGAATGAGACCGGCCTGGAAGTGCGGCACATCATCCAGAAGTTCAAAGGGCCTGGTATCGTGCAGGGCATCCACAACCTTGACGACTCGATAACGAGCTTTGCGGAGGCCTGCTTCGCCTACGCCTTGGACCAGAAGGTAGATCTCTGGTTCGGCACCAAAGACACCATCTCAAAGACCTACGACTATAACTTCAAGCGCATATTTGAAGAGATCTACGAGGCAAAGTATAAAGCGGAGTTCGAGGCGGCCGGGATTGAGTATTTCTACACGCTCATCGACGATATCGTGGCGCGGATCATCAGATCGGAGGGCGGTATGCTCTGGGCGTTGAAGAACTACGACGGCGACGTGATGTCGGACATGCTCGCTTCGTCGTATGGCAGTCTTGCCATGATGACGTCCGTGTTGGTCTCGCCGCATGGGTATTTCGAGTACGAGGCGGCGCACGGCACCGTCCAGAAGCATTATTATAAACACCTCAAGGGCGAGAAGACCTCGACCAACTCCGTCGCGATCATCTTCGCGTGGACGGGCGCGTTACGGAAGCGTGGCGAGCTGGACGAGATACCGGAACTCGGCGAGTTCGCGGATAAGTTAGAGGCTGCAACGGTAAAGACGATCGAGGACGGAATAATGACCGGTGACCTCGCGCGACTAGCGGAGCCAGCGGCCAAAAAAGTAGTGTACACCGAGGAGTTTATTGATGAGGTGGCAAGGTGGCTTGAGGGAGCGTAGCTTGACGGTCTGAAAAACAGTCCCGCACGCGATGAGCGGGGGAATAGTTTAAGTTCAAGTTTAAGGATGGAGATCTCCGCAAAGGGTCGGATCTGGCAAGCATAGACGGATTCGTGGGATATCATACATTAACCATATCGCTTAGTGGGTTCCATCTACCCGGTATGTTTATATATCGCCGTACTCAATCTTATTTTGGGCAATAGGAAATGATAGTGCTTACTGGACAGAGATCTACACGCATATGAGTGCCAAAAATATAGGAAAGATCAAAGGTCCATTAGATCGCTTGTTTAAGAACAAGGGAGGAGAAGGTGGAAGAGGATGAGAGGAAGAAAATGTGGGGAGATTGCTGGTTCAGCCAGAGGGATGTATATCCGCAGTACTGCAGATATACCGGAGTTGGGCGAAACACGCCAAGTAAGGAGGTAATTAAATGTCTAACAAAGAAAAACAACTATGCTTTGTGATAGGTCCAATCGGTGAAGAAGGAACTGATACTCGACATCGTTCAGACCAGGTGCTGAAACATATTATTACGCCAGCCGCAGAAGAATGTGGTTATAAAACTATTCGTGCGGATAGTATATCAGAGCCTGGTATGATTACATCTCAAGTAATCCAACACTTACTAGATGATGCATTGGTTATTGCGGACCTCACTGGACGCAATCCCAATGTCTTTTATGAACTTGCCGTTCGCCACGCTATAAGGAAGCCCATAGTTCAAATAATACAAATAGGTGAACCTATTCCTTTCGACGTTGCTCAGAGCAGGACTATACAAGTCGATCACCATGATTTAGATAGTGTGGCTCGTTGTCGAGACGATTTGATAAAACAGATTCGTTCTGTTGAAAAAGACCCCGGCAAAGTTGATACCCCGATATCTATGGCTATTGACATGAAGACATTACGTCAAAGTGAAAATCCATTGGAAAAAAGCAGTGCAGACATCATCATGATGCTTCAGGATATCCGGACTAGGATTGAGGAATTAGGTGAAACTAGACGTACAAGAATAGACCCTAGGATGATAGAGGAGTTTCTAATGTATTATGATAAACTATCATCTGTACTTGAGTTACCAGAAGATAAGAAACCAACTCGTATGCAATTCGAAGAAGCTCAAATGCTTTTAAGACGCATAGAACGAACTATGCATATGTTTTTGATGGAATCGGGAATGCCACCTAGAATGATTGAAGATTTCATGAATAAATTAATGATGAGACGGAAGCTCGAATAAATTTGGCGTGCATCGCCTAACACAGCATATACACTTCGGGACATTGCTCCCTTCGGTCGCAACGTCGTATATGCTGGTACCGTTATAGGAGCTTCCAAGTGATTCGTTAATCGCAGAACCCGCAAGCATTATGGAATTGATAGGATGGCCTCTTTTGACCCGACCCTGACTTTAAACGAAACGAATCTTTAGAAATTTTCGAATGACACGCACGAACCGTTAGGCTAGAAGAAATCCATGTCTTCCAACTGCTCTCTCGGTTCCTTCATACCGATGACCACCACGGTATCGCCTTCCGGCCCGACACTCGATTTTACCGGTTCGCTTCAAACGTTCGCACTCATAGAAATCCCAACGTACCGGTGGTTACCAAATCGATGAGATAAAGCGCCGTAATGAGCAGCGGCTGATGTATCAGATAAATGAGCAGCGAATGCCTGCCCAGGAAGCGGAGTAATCGAATACCCTCCACTTGAGAGCGATCGTGAAGTTTAAAGCCCCGTGTATAGTTCGTATAGAGCGAATTACCGAGAAACACGCCGATCAGCACGACGCCGAGCCAGGGCAAGATCGGGAAGTAATCAACGGAATGAAACTTGTCTGGCGTAACGCCTAACCACAGCAGCCACGGCAGCGTAACCGTAATGCTCTTCACGTACATGCCCAGCGCGACGAGACCGAGACCGAGCACGAGATTCCCGTACCGGAGCTTCACAACGGGATACGCCACTATAATCGAAATCCCTATACAATGCAGGATCCCCCAGACCACAAACCCGTCCCTCAGAAAGATCCGGGTCATAGCAGTGATAACCAGACCCCACGCGAAAATCTTTGAGCCGCGTGTGAGATATTTCCGGTACAGCTTCTGCTGCTCGGGCTTCTTCACGTGCTGCAGTGCGCGTGAGTAGCTCAGCGTGAGCGAGATGCCCACCAGCAGCAGGAAGATGGTTGCGGTCGCACGTGCAAAGTAGAACCAAAAGCCTGCCTTGACATCAAAAGTGGCGATCCCGAAATAATCGAGATCAAACAGTACATGGAACGCGATCATCATGAGTATCGCGATGCCACGCAGCGCATCAAGTTCCCAGAGCCGCTCGTCCATAGTCCGTGTCATTTTACGTGCAGTACAGCGTGATTACGTTTATTTAAGATTAAGACAAGGGGGGATAGATAGTATATGTATGTAGCACTGAGGTGGCGCATAAGGTAATCACAATTTGTCGGGAACGATTCCACCATTTTCCGCGGTCTCACGCATAATCTTTGACGAGCCTTTTACCCGCATAATGTCCAGATTGAACTGCCGCGCGAATCGTTTTACCGTCAGGGCGTACTCTCTGTCCATCAAATCCGCGGTGGTATACCAGATCTTCACGACCCGGAAATAATGGTCTTTCATAAGCTGCAGGATACGCTGTGTATCGCCGACCGTATCATGTCGGTTCGACGACCGCCCGGTCGTGGCACTGCCGGACGATTCTAAAATTACCTGTGGCTCTCCTGCGAGTGCCGCGCCCACAGGGGTCATGAAGAACGTCCCTGCTTCTTCATGCCGTAACGACTGTACCCTCTGTTTACCAAGTGCGATCTCGATACAGTTGTTCAGTATCTCCCCGGTGCTGTCACGCGGAATGAGCACCGGCACCGGAGTCTCGCTAATGACTCGTTCCATTGCTCCCGGTGAGCAGCCACACAAGCCGTAGCCCAGCACAATGACCTCTGCCACCGAACTCATGTGCCGTATACCGTCTTCAATCACCTTCAGGAGTTCTTCTGGGTACGTGTGCAATCGCAATTCCAGTACGGTAACAATCACCGAATCCGTGAGCGCACGCTCGCGAATCTCCCGCGCGATCTTCTCCCGCGCGTTCACTTTTACTACGAGCCCGTCGTCCGCCGCGAACGCACGTGAAAAGCGGTCGATCACCTGGGTATACGGAACGACGGTCACAGAATTTACTTTTTCAGGCAGCACGAAGAAGACGTCGTGCACACCGGTCTCTCGAACCAGATCCAGTATCTCTTTCCGTAAAATCTCGCAGGTGATAATGCCGATATGCATAATAGCATCTTCGTTATTACGCTCATAAATAGATAAAAAGAACCAAAACGGAGGAATCAAGCGCGAACAAACAAAACAAGTTACGTTACTTCCTCCACCAGTTCCACGCCGTATTCGGCCTGCAGGAACGCGAATACGTCCTCGCGGTTTATTCGCTGCTTCATCGGCAGCTTCTTCTTCTGGATCTTTCGCTCTTTTATCCGGTACCCCGGCCGCTTCAGCGAGACACAGATGTCCATGCCGTAGATACCGACGTTCGGGTCGTACCGTATGCCGAAGTCCGTATGCTCAGCAACGCCGAAAGAGAAATTACCGAACGTGTCAAACTGACTCTTAAAAAGCCGATTCTCTATATTGAAACACCGTTTAAGGAAATCCTGCGCTCGATCACCGCGTAACGTGACCTTACACGCAATCGCTTCGTTCTTCTTTATACTGAACGGCTGTAGGGTTTTCTTCGCCGTTCGCTTTATCGATTTCTGACCCACGAGTTCGTCTAACAGCTTCTCTGCCTTCGCTAGCTTCTCGCCGCTCTCGCCTACGCTCATGTTCACCACGACCTTATCCAACTCTATCCTCCGCATCGGATTTTCTGTCATTTCCTCTCTCCTATCTTCTCCTTGTATGTCCGTTTATTTACTTCGTCACGCATGCTTACTTACAATGCACTCAATCCCGGCACTTCGATCTTCTTATCGCCAATGACGAACACGGTATCTTCACGGCTCTCGAAGGTCTCTTCGTTCTCGCTGGACTTTATCCGCACGACATTCGGCTGCGGACTGTGCACCTTCCTTATCTCCTCGATTACGCCCGTCTGCGCAGAATGCTTACCACCGATCACGACCACGTTACTCCCTTCCTGGTACGCAAAGTGCTTCAAGATCTTATTATCAGGAATGGAGACCAACAACGAGTCGTGTGTCTTTATTTCCGCACCTGCCTCTCCGGGCAGAACGTTCCGGCCATCGTGCAAGTTCAGTTGTATCGCGCCATCCTTTATCATTCTCTTTCCGTTCACTCTGCAGAGTTTCTTCGATGCCGACCTCGTATTCAGCTTCACCAACGATAGCTTATCCTTCTTGTCTAAGAGCACCAGATAGTGCGCCTTTAGCAGAGGAATGGAAAGGATATCAAAGACGCCCACGGGGAACTTACGATCTTTCCTCACTTTGCCATTGACCATCACGTTGCCCTCGTTCAATATCCGTTTCGCTTCTCTGCTATTGTCCGCTAACTGCAGCATGTCACGCACGATCAGTAGCAAAGGCATGCTCCGCTCCCGTGGATGCGGTCCCTGTCTTGGCCGCACCGCCCAGCGTGACGTCTTCCGCTCTATCTTCCAGCTACGAGGTGCAGCTATTCGCTTTTGATGCTTTCCCATTTTTTATCCTGTTCTCCTATCACCATAAGTATTTATTCGTTTACGCATAAGCATGTTTCACCAGATCTTCCGCCTTCTCTTCAAACTCCGCCTGCGCTCTCGGACTTGAAGTCGGCTTCACGATCTTTATCGCAGCTTCAAAATGCTGCTTCTTTATCACGATGTTCTTCATCGCTTCCCCTATGTGCTCTTCCGTTATGCCGGACGCGAGGAACTCACGCAACGCAGCCATCACCGCTTCCTTAACAATAGCCGCTATATCTGCGCCGACGTACGTATCGGTCATTTTCGCTAGCGCTTCGACCGTTATGTCATCTTCCAGCGGCTTGCCACGTAAATGCACCGTGAAAATCTCCCGCCTCGCCGCTTCATCCGGTACCTGGATGTAAATCAACCGATCAAGCCTGCCGGGTCTGAGCAATGCAGGATCTACCATGTCTGGCCGATTGGTCGCTGCTAAGACGATCACGTCCTTCAGCTCCTCCAGGCCGTCCATCTCCATCAATATCTGAGAAACGACGCGCTCGGTCACATGCGAGTCATAACTGCCTCCGCGCACCGGCGCGATCGAATCGATCTCGTCCAGAAAGATCATACAGGGCGCAGCTTGCTTTGCCTTTCTGAACACCTCGCGAACCGCGCGCTCGGATTCTCCCACCCATTTCGACAGAAGTTCCGGCCCTTTTATCGAGATGAAATTCGCCTCACTCTCGTTTGCCACTGCCTTTGCCAGCATCGTCTTCCCGGTGCCCGGCGCTCCAAAGAGAATGATACCTTTTGGCGGTTTTGTATTTAACTGCGAGAAAATCTCCGAGTACTTCAGTGGCCACTCCACGACCTCCTTTAATTCCTGCTTCACGCGTTCCAAACCGCCAATGTCCTCCCACTTCACGTTCGGCACTTCCACAAAAACCTCCCGCAACGCGGAAGGCTCCGAGTTCTTCAACGCCTCACTGAAATCCTCTTTTGAAACGGTTAGTCGTTCCATCACTTCTGGTGGGATGTCCTTCTCTATATCGATTTCCGGCAGTATTTTCCGTAACGCGTGCATCGCAGCCTCTTTACAGAGCGTCGCGAGATCTGCACCGACGAAGCCGTGCGTGAGGTTCGCAACCTCCTTCAAATTAACATCCTCGGCCAGTGGCATTCCGCGCGTATGCACCTGCAGAATCTCGTCACGACCGTTCCGGTCAGGAATGCCGATCTCTATCTCGCGATCGAACCGTCCACCTCTTCGTAACGCCTCATCCAGTGCGTTCAATCGATTCGTCGCACCGATGACCACGACCTGTCCGCGCGATTCCAGACCGTCCATCAAGGAGAGCAGTTGCGCAACCACTCGCCGTTCCACTTCGCCGGTGGTCTCGCCTCGCTTCGGCGCTATTGAGTCCAGTTCATCAATAAAAATGATAGACGGCGCGTTCTTTTCCGCGTCCTCGAATATCTCACGCAGATGCCGTTCACTCTCACCATAGAATTTGCTCATGATCTCGGGCCCTGAAATCGAATGGAAATTGGCGTCGGTCTCGCTCGCGACGGCTTTCGCTATCATCGTCTTCCCAGTGCCCGGCGGGCCGTGCAGGAGAACGCCCTTTGGTGGATCGATTCCCAGCCGCTCGAACAGTTCAGGATGCCGAAGCGGGAGCTCGATCATCTCCCGAATCATTCCTATCTCTCGTTTCAGGCCGCCGATGTCCTCATAGCTCACACGCGGCACGCCGATCTTCTCCTCACGCGCCTTACGCAGCACGATCTCCGTATCGATATTCGGAATTACCGTGCCCAGAGGAACGGTGTTCGTAACAACAAAAGTAACCGGATTGCCCAACAATTCAATCCGTATGATCTGCCCCTTGGTAATGGGCACGCCTTTCAATCTGCTCAATAAGTAACGCTCGCCACCTGCGATTCGGATCGGCTGTGTGGGCGCAAGGGTGATTCTTTTCGCCTCTTTCGCCTTCGTCTGTTTTACCCTGACCTTATCATCGATGGCGACGCCCGCATTGTTCCGGATGTTACCATCAATACGTATAATTGACTTACCACTATCAGGTGAATAAGCGGGATGCACGATAGCAGTGGCAACACTCCTGCCCTCTATCTCAATGACATCTCCGGGAATCAGTCCGAGTGCGCGCATCGTCTCCGTATCTAGTCGTGCGATCCATCGCCCGGCATCACGGTGATACGCCTCGGCTACCCGCAAGATCAGTGATTTCTCTTCCTCGTTTCCCATTTCTTCACCCACTCATTTTATTAATCTTAACAGTATAAATAAAATCTAAAACAAAGCAGGCGTTTTAGATATATTCTTTATAAAAAGTAGAAAAGATGGTGCGCGTAAAATGGAAGAAAAATTGTTGATGATTCCGGGACCAGTACCAGTGCTACCTCGCATTCGTGAAGCAATGGCAAAGCCGATGATATCCCACCGCGGCGAGGAATTCGAAGAGCTCCACGGCGAGATCGTGGAGAACCTCAAGAAGGTATTTCAGACGAGGAACGACCTCTTCGTGCTCAGCGGCTCAGGCACGTGTGCAATGGAAGCGGCTATAGGGAACCTGCTCAGACAGACAAACGGCGCAGGCGAGCCGGATATGGGCTGCGTAACGATCGCGAACGGCAAATTCGGCGAACGGTTCACGGAGATAGCAGAGCGATACGGCGCAGGAGCCGAGGCGGTTACTCCTCTCCTCTTCGAATGGGGTCAGTCGATAGATTTAGAGCGGGTAAAGGAAGCGCTGGATAACTGTCCCAATCCTAAGGTCGTGACCATGGTGCATAATGAAACCTCCGTCGGTATGCTCAATCCTGCACGTGAGGTGGGCAAACTTGCAAAGCAGCACGATGCCATTTTCGTGCTCGACTGCATCACGTCAATCGGCGGTGATGACGTGCCCGTGGACGAATTTGGCGCGGATGTCGCGATCGTGGGCTCGCAGAAATGTTTGGGTGCACCGCCGGGATTGGCCGCACTATCGATTAGCGCAAAGGCGTGGGAGCTGATGGAGGAGAATCCCCGCCGACCGTATTATCAGGACCTCGTTACGTATAAAAAGAGTTTCAAGAAGAATCAGACGCCGTATACACCGGCTGTGCCGCTCTTCTTCGCACTCCATGAAGCGTTAGAGATAATAAAGGAAGAGGGGCTGGCGCGCCGGATCGAACGGCATAGGACGCTCTCAAAGGCGGTTCGAGCGGCAGTTACAAGCCTGGGGCTGAACTTGTTCCCGACGCTCAACGAGGTGAGCACTTACTCGAATACCGTTACGGCCACACGCATGCCCATCGAGGCTGGCATCACCGATGATCAATTGAGAGGCGGTATGCGGAAGAAAGGCGTGGTCGTTGCCGGCGGGCAAGCAGAGCTTAAGGGCAAGATCTTCAGAATCGCCTCGATGGGGAACATAACGAGCGTGGAAATTCTGAAGACGCTCGAGACACTGGAGCAGGTACTGAAGGAGAACGGGTTTATAACCGAGGTCGGAACGGGCGTGGAAGCGGCAAAGGACGTATTCGCCTGAACGCCGTGACTCAAATTTGAACGGTGCGGCAGCGTGTGAATAAGGACTCTTTCTTTCGTACCTGTCCTTGAAATAAGAGGCAAAAAGATGTTTTTTCGAGCAGCAGAAGCACGATCAGACATAAAAGTCGTATCGTTTGACGTTGACGGTACGTTAGTGAGCCCTGGATTTGTCGATTGCGTCTGGCTCGAGGGCATACCACTGTTGTACGCGGAGAAGGAGAATTTGAACTTCGAGCAGGCGTTCGAATACGTAAAGAGCGAGTACGACAAGATCGGAGAGCACCGGATAGAGTGGTACAACATCGAGTACTGGCTGCGGAGGTTCGGCCTGGTCATCTCGTACGAGACGCTCTTCAAGAAATACGAAGCCGAGCTGCAGATCTACGAAGAGGTAGAACGCGTTCTGGCCGTGCTGAAAGAGGACGGCTACGAACTGATCTTAAGCTCAAATGCGGCAACAGAGTTCATCGAATTCCAGATTAAGCCGATCAAGAAGTTCTTCTCCCGTGTCTTCTCGGCAACGTCCGATTTCGGTCAGGTGAAGAAGACCAACGGGTTCTTTGCGCGCGTGTGCGAGATTCTGGACGTGAAACCGCAAGCGGTGGTTCATATCGGCGATCACTGGGTCTTCGATTTCATCAATCCGCGCAAGATCGGCATAACGGCGTATTATCTCGATAGAGCACGGGAAACGAATGAAGGAAAAAACAACGAAGACGCAAAAAAAGAAGATGATAAGTTTATCATAAGCGATTTGACTGTGCTGCTCGATGATCCTGATTGTTAGCTGACGGCACTACTTAAAGTGTAGACATATTACAGATTGTCTATTTCCACCCCGTTTTTAACTTCCTCTCGTCATGTTGAGTTTTATTTATAGTCGGGCACCTAAGTTTTAATACTAATCACAAATACTACTGCCCCGATTATCCTTCAAATAGCGAACAGCCCGTAACTTGTAGAAATGGTAGTCCTAAAAGTTTGGTTCTTAACTATAGTTGTCTAATAATCTCTTCTAATTTAGCATCTCCGTTTTTTAAGTCATTTTCGCGTTTGATTTCTTTTAAGTCCTCTATAACTCGGTCTATAAATTCGCCATATGCTTCACTACAAAAATCAATTTCGAACTCAGTCAGCGGTGTATCTGGTTTATACTTATACGCCATCAAAGCGTCGTCCTCATCTTCTCGCGTTTCTATGTCCGGTAAGACCGTTATTGGAGAACACAGGTAACAAATATATCCCGCGTGTCCCTCAAATTGCCAGTTTCGCTCCTTCGCTATTTCTTCTATTGTAACAAACTTGCCAAACTTATTATGTATAAGGTCCAATACCTCGTCTAAGAACTCGCACACGTTTCCTCCATCCGTCGCCCATACTATTAAGTCGTTCAAATTTTCAACTGCAGACATATTACATTCGATCACCTCGTTTTTCCCTCACTTTCTCGTTAAGCTCATGTAATAACTCCCCTTTTATGGTTTTCCAGTGTAATGGACCTTGACGTTCATGCTCCGGTCCGCCGTGTTCTTTGATTATAGTCAAAAACAGAATCACCCCCTCAATCATTTTCCCCGACTCAGCCAGCAAATATTGCCAAATTTCATCTAATATCGGAAGTTTCTTTATAAGTTCATCAATATTTTCAATATTTTCATTAGAGATTGTGTTCAATCTTCTAATAGTTTCTGCTAGTTTGTCACTTACAATATTTGCTTTCCAGAGTACTCGATCCTCTGTTTTGGTATCTTTTTCAAAAGCTCTGAAGAGTATCCAACTAGCTCCATTTGTCAAAACTCCATAGTCCATTCCTTCTCCAAAACAATATCTCGCTAATTGACCAATAACTTCTTTTCGCCCTATATCAACGGATAAATTCTGGTAATGTCCCATAGACCATGGCCTTTATAAGTACCCGATCTAATAACTTATTCCATGGCTGGAGCAACTTCAAATGACCAGATATGTTTGAATCGGGATTG
>JAFGHB010000069.1 GCA_016930255.1 Methanomicrobia archaeon
TCGCATTGCCGGTATTCTTAACGGTGAGGGTGATCCAATCGGTGTCGCCGATGTTCATGGTGCTCAGGACGCTGCTGATGCTCGTTTGCGCTTCCGGCTTACCTGCGCTTACAGGTAAAGGTAAACTTGACAAAATCAGCATCCAAATCAAAACCATCACAGCGATCTTCTCAAACTTCATGGGTTATGTCACCGCTATTTTGTTTCTAACTGTATTTAAGGATTTCTATTGCGTTCATCTTAATTATATAAAAGATAAGATGGTCTTACTTCATCATCTACACATTTTCTATAAGCAAACTATCTTTAATAAACGTTCTATTAATTTTTGGATGATCTCTAAAAGCTATGGAGCTAGGAGAGACACTGTACGTAACCACCAGAGACGAGTGGCGTGCCTGGTTGCAGAAACATCACACCACAGAGAACGAAATCTGGTTGGTGTATTACAAGAAGCATACGGGTAAGCCGCGGATTCCGTACAATGATGCGGTAGAAGAAGCGCTCTGTTACGGCTGGATTGACAGCACGGTCAAAAAGCTTGATGACGATAGATTCGCACAGCGGTTCACGCCACGACAGCAGGGCATTAAGAGCAGCAAACTCTCGGAAGCGAACAAGGTGCGTATCCGCCGGCTCGTCAAGCAGCAGAAAATGACCGCCGCGGGTCTGGCTGCGGTAAAGCACCTGCTGGATGATCCTTCGGAAACTGAAGCGATGGTAATCGCGCCTGATATCCTCGATGCTTTGAAACAGGACAAAACTACCTGGGAGCACTTTCAGAACTTCCCTGACTCCTACAAACGCATTCGCATCGGCTGGATCGAGATGGCACGAACCCGTCCGCAGATTTTTGAGCAGCGGCTGCGGTATTTCCTTACCATGACGGGAAAGAACAAGCGGTTCGGTATGGTACAATAATTGATGAATCACTGAAGATTTATCGTGGCGCTAAGAAGCCCCAAACTTTAAACGGGTTAGTTATCATTCTTTCGTTCGTTAGAAGTATGATCGGCAAGAAAGAGTGGTTTACAACGAGGAGATATACGGGGTGGGGCTTACGGCCAACAACATGGCAAGGTTGGCTTTATATGCTCGTAGCTGTCCTCGCAATTTTTTTCTTGCAATCGCAAACGGTCTGGGATTGGGATCCGCAAACAAGAACGCTATTAACCCTGGGATGGGTTGCACTAATCTTCCTCGATAGTCTTCATATCATGTTCTCGTTACGCAAATAGAAAATGCGATATGGACTTTTTCGCTTCGACCGAGAGCGTATTCGTTATCTGAACGTGCCCTCTCTCTCTAAAAGGGAGAACCAAGAACGAACGGAAGTGCAATCAAAGGACGTTACTCCAGCCGTATCGCCGGTATCCACCCTTCGTGCCGCTTGCCGTTCACGTCAACGAACTCAGTGCACGTAATTCTTCCCCCGATCACCCCTTTACTGGACTCATGGATAATCTGAGGATAGGAGCCGGTTATTAGGGTGAAGTGGTACTCCTCATTGGCCTTTAGCGTGAAAGGTTCGTCAAACGAGAGGTTGTGCCAATCGCCGTTGTAGCCGTCCCACGTTGCCGTTACGTTCCAATCGGTGCTGTTCCACATCTTGACGTATTCCGCATGCCCACCAGTTCCAGCACAGGGGTACGTGTACAATTTGCTTACCGTGAGATTGTAGGACGGTGTAATCGTGCCGTTGTGGATGCCCTGGATACTTGGATATGGATCTTCGCTCTGACCGGTGTCAAATATCGGATTGCTCAGCGAGCCAAGGGTTAAATTTGAACCCACCCCCGCAGGGCTCTCGGAATACTGCGGCGTTTCATTCGCGGTGTCCAGAGCGACAGCATAGTCAAATGCTTCCCTCATTGAGACCGCTCCATCACTGTTGGAATCCGCATTGACCGGTACGCCTTCCGGAGTTTGCCATGCCACTGCAGAGGTCCAGAGATAAGAGAACTCGTCATAGTAATAGTAGGGCAGCATTGCCCAGGACAATTCCGTTTCGTTACAGGCCGTTGCGATAACTCTATCCTGAGAACCGGGTAGTAGATCAGCAATAAAGCCGCCGCTGAAGCATTGCGCCATCACGATCATTACTGCCTCTGTTTCGTTCGATATCTTGTTCAGCTCGAGTGTAAACTCATCATCATAGATATAATCGCCCCATAATATCAACACGGCTTTTTGGGTGCTTGTATTGTAGCTGCCGTGATCGGTTGCGAACACAAAGAGAGAGTCGCCCGCACCTATTGTACCTGAAAGCGCATCAAAAACGGCAGTGATATTGGCTCTTGTCGTCGCATAATCAACGTCGCCATCGCCATCACCGTCTAAATCGAGTGGTGATGAATCAATCCAATACTCGAAGTCGCCTCTCGTGCTATTCCATTCGTAAACGCGCCTATCATCGCCCGGGTCGGTTCCATCTGCCATCAGTACATAGATATGATCATCGGCATAGCCGTAAATCTGCGTCAACGTGGTGTAAATGAAGGCTACATCGTTCCAATATCGACACCAGTTGTTAGCTAAATCGTAGCCGCCACTGATAATGACCGCGTACAAATGCTCGCTTGCTTCTTGATCTGGAGCCGCCATCTGCTGCGTGATCGACGGGTAGCGCTTCGTTTGTACCTCGCCCTCTCTACCCGATTTAGCCTGCGGTCCTCTTAGTATCGCGAGTTCCCCTAGGTTAGTAGGCGGTGTGGTAGCAGTATACACGGTTATATTCCCGGTCAAATCGACAAATACGTATCTGCACGGATGTTCCCAGTTCGCCCGGGGATGGTCGTCGATGAAGAAGAACCAGCCTTCCTCCTGAGGAAGTTCAATCGAACCGTACCAGCTCTCGACGACAGTACCCGCCTTCACGGGTTCGCAGCTTACGTACGCCCATGTCCCGTCGGTGCTGCCGTTTAAAACCTGATCTATTACAAGCTCGTAAGCATCCGTCCGGGAAATGCTGGCATCTATCACGTTGGAGCCAATTACGGGTAAAACGGATGCGGCACTTAAAAGAAGTGTTACTAGCGTTACTATCAACACACCCCTGTATCTCTTTGATATCACCATTACCATCTTTTCATACTCTGTTGATACAACGTGATCTCTTTTTATCCGTCTGCTCTTTTGCACGTTCTTATCCTCCCTGTTAGGTCCATGGTCCATAAATACATACATGAATAAGTGGAAGTTTACGGACGGCGAACTCGTGGCTGGTAATCATTGAAGAGTTTACGGCGCGGCCTACATGACTTATCTATACTGTTCGCTCTCAATTACCTACCGCAACCGTTCCGGCACTACCTGATGCCTTATGATATCCACAATGCTCTCCTTTTCCCTGATTAACTCGGCAGTGCCGTCCTTAACCAGTACTTCCGCACAGCGTGGCCGTCCGTTGTACTGCGAGCTCATGGAGAACCCGTACGCGCCCGTGTCCTGTATCGCAACGTAATCACCGCGTTTCACGTCGGGCAGCATCCGATCTTTAGCGACGATGTCACCGGATTCGCAGATCGGTCCGACGACAGTGCTCAAGACCGACGCGTGCGCGTTGACTTTGTTCGTAACCACGACCTCATGGTAGGCGTCGTACATCGCGGGCCGTACAAAGAGGTTGAAGCCTGCGTCGATGGCCACGAAATGCTTGTAGGCGTCCTTCACAGTATTAACTTGGCATACCAGTATCGAAGCAGGGCCGACGATCGACCGCCCGGGCTCCAGTATCAATCGGGGTGTAATGCCCAGTGCCTCCGTTTTTGCTGTGAACGTCGGCAGAATCATCGCAGCGAGGTCCTGTGGCGTTGAAGCTTTTTCTTTCGCTTTTTCGTAGGATATGCCAAGCCCGCCACCGAGGTCAACGAATTCGAGCTCGATGCCCTTTTTGTACAACTCCTCAACGAGCCGCATCATCTTTTCGGTTGCTTCTTCGAAGACGCTGATGTCCAGTATCTGCGAGCCGATATGACAGTGAATGCCCTTAATAACGATATTGGGCAGTTTTACGGCTTCTTCGTACGTTGGAACGATCTTCTCGTAGGGTATCCCAAATTTCGCGGTACGCAGCCCGGTCGCAATCTTCGGATTCACGTTGGGCGATACGTCAGGGTTCACGCGCATCGAAATCATCGCTTCTGTGCCGGATTCGCCTGCTACGGCGGATAACGTCTGTAATTCCTCACGCGAATCGACCGATACGGTAACCCGCGATTCGACCGCGGCTCGCAGCTCTTCCTCGCTCTTCGCGTTGCCGTTGAAGAGGACTTTGTTCAGCGGTATGCCGGCCAACTTCACCAGTTCGAGTTCACCGCCGGAAAAGACGTCCGCACCTGCGCCTTCCTGTGCTAGGATACGCAATACCGCGAGATTACCGTTCGCCTTTACCGCGAAATAAATGTCATTGTCCACTGACGCAAACGCGTCTTTATAGCGCCTGAAATTGTTCCGCAGCACGTGCTCATCGATGATGTACAGCGGCGTTCCGTACTGCTCCGCGAGTTCCACGACGTCCGCACCGCCGAAGACCAGACGGCCGTTTCCTCCCTCTCCTCCTACTTCTGGCATCGTTTCTCCACCGTTACGTTAGTTACGTTGTAAGTAGCCATTCCTAGGATAAATAGTTCCCCGCTACCTACGTACGTGTCCGCGAGCGAACCAACCTTTAGATAAGGGTTCGATCAGAAATAGATAGAATAACTATGAGTGAAGCAGAGGATGAGGAGATAGAGATAAACGTCAAATTATGGTGGGGTGTGGAGATCCGCAAGATCACGGTGAAGAAGGGTGACACGTCGATCGTAGTCCGACCCAAGAACATGGGTTATGTTTCCATGAGTGACGAACGAACCCAGAATATCTTTGCGGGCATCATAAAGGGTTTATTTGGCATTACGGGGGAGATGTCATCGGTGCATCTCACGGTGAAGCGGGACGGCACGGAAAAGACGTTGAGTCTCAATCGGATGGAAGATCTGGAATCGCTGGTGAGAAGAACGTTTATTGAAGACTGAAACGAACAACGCTCAATTATCGGCGCACTTCAACACCGTTAAGAGCCCACACGAGGTAATACCGATCAAGTATCAAATAAAGAAAAGAGGCAACCACAGCGTATGATCGACTATTTAACCTACTGGTACTTGTTCCCGGTCTCGATTGGGATTGCGATCCTGGCGATGTCCGCAGGCATCTCAGGCTCGAATTTCTGGATCCCCGTTTACCTCATCTGGCTGAAGATCGAGCCGAAGACAGGTTTCTGGCTGGCGCTGCTCACGATGATCTTCGGCTTTGGGTCAGGCGTCATAAAGAACCTGAAACAAGAAACGATCAACTGGTACCTTGTGAAGCAGTATCTCAAGATTACCATTCCTGCGGGTATTTTTGGGACGGTACTGGTCCCCTTCGCGCCAGCGCAGCTATTAATCGTCATCTTCGCCTCGTTCGTGCTCCTCTACGGTGCATCAACGATCTACCGATGTTGTAATGGAATGGCAGAAGAAGCAGAGAGCCATGAAACGATTTACTGGGCGCGAGCTGCGCTTGCGGGCTTCATCAAAGGCTTGATTGCTACAGGCCTGGGAAAGCTCATTCTTCCCGCTGTACTCGGACACCGAAAGATCAAATCGCCTGCGGAGGCCGTGGGCTCAACGGTCGTTGTCATCTTCGTTGTTAATATCGTTGCAGTGCTCTTTCGCTTTGAATCCCACTTTTATTGCCGTCTTAGCGGAAAACGCAACCGATATCCTTCGTATAATGATCTGGGTTGCCCCGGGCGTGGTTATCGGCGGGCAGATCGGGCCGGCGATCGCACAACGATTGCCGTTGCTGTACATGAAAGTCTACGTTGGCGTGTTGCTGATTTCTGTCAGTATTTTGATGTTCCTGAGAGCATTCGCGCTGTTTTAGTTTGGACCCCGTGATTCAAACATTTTTAAAACCCTGTAAGAGTTAAAGTCACGTTCGAGCCTCTTCACTTACCTAGCTAGCATACAATACCGCCGATGAGCGTGATAGATGGGTTATACTATACACATAATCGTAAGCGTTAATAAGGCGTTCTATCTACGTAAGGCGAGTCGTGAGAGGCTTATCGGGACGTTCGTTAGTGCACAGTGTACGGGTGAGTGAGAGTGAAAGGGTTTATGCTCGTTTCGTACTGTAGCCGATGAATACGTACGGTGTGCAGTGTCGTGTCATGCCTGAGAACAACCCGACAAAGGCGATTACAGCCAGCAGCCAGTTCCAGGGTGCTGCGGTTACCCAATCAAGTGCCAGAACGACGATCGCGAGGCTGCCCACAACACTCCGAATGAGTAGGTCGTAACCACCAACATTCTCCACCAGTAGATACTTTTCCAGGGTCATCGTAAGTAAGAATTCTGTAGTGCCTCGTTTATATATACGTTGCGTTCGCACTTCTTCTTCCTCGCTCTGCGCTCGCGTGAAGAGTGCGTTACAACCAAAACAAAGAAGAATAGAACACGCTATCTATACGTTCTTCAGCGCGATGATCTCTGTCACGTCGGTGAGTTTCCAGACAAGGCTTCGCTCTTCCGTGACGAGCGATTCGAGCGGGTCACCAGGCGAATGGCCGAGCGCCGCCAGCACACTTTTCGAGAGGTTCTTTTCCCTTATCAGGCGCACGAAGCTCTCACGCACGGCCTTCTTCTGCTCAGCGTCTTCCACTTCCACGAGCCGCCCGGATAACGTCACGAACGTGTAGCGGGAGAGGTCTGGGCTGTAGCGCTCCACTTCCACGGCGACTTTGGGGTTCTGGCGGAAGTGCTGGATCTTGTAGCCGTACTTCGTCGAGAGGAAGTACATGAACCTGCCGTCGAAGACGTATAAGAACGGTGCGATATACGGGTATTCGGTACCGGTAAAGGCAATGCGGCTCACGTAGCCGTCGGCGATTAGCCGATCGTATTCCTCCTTCTCCATACGTGGAATCTTGACGAGTTTCATGGATTGCTATCGCAAAAAGGTTCGCTGCGAGCACTTATATAAGTTTCTGTTTTTGGTTCGTAGTTATGGCGACGTCAAGGGCTTTCATCAAAGAAATCCCCTCTCTTTCTCACAATGTCTCTCCCTTTATCTTTACTCAGAACACTCTATCTGAGATACCAAGCTATTTCTGTATTGCAGTACAGATAAACAATGGCGAATCAATCAAAAAAGCGAAAACTATTTAACCCTACTTCCGTAAACTACAGTTAGCGTGTTTACTATCCGCTTTAAAGGTCGTGATGAGCATGCCAGAAAAGAAAGTTCAGAAAAGTTTGCAGGAGCTGATCGACGAGGCAGATGATCTTTTTACACATATTACAAGTAGGAAGGAGTCAAGACCCCTCTATGAAGAAGCTTTAAAAATAGCTCGAGAAGCGAAAAAGGAACCGGAGACAGAATACATACAAGGTAAGCTAGACCTGATGATGAAAAGTGGCAAGACGCACTTGAGCACTTTGATCAGGTAATAAAATTTGACACAAAATTCATTAAAGCCTGGAATTACAAAGGGGTTGCACTCTATAAATTAGAGAGATATAAGGAAGCGATAGCGTGTTACGACAAAGCTCTTGAAATTAGCCCAAGGTCGGATTTTGCATGGAATGGCAAAGGGGATGCACTCCGTCGGTTAGGCAACTACACAGAAGCGATAACGTGCTTTAACAACGCCCTTGAGATCAACCCAAGGTCGGATTTTGCATGGAGCTTCAAAGGGAAAGTGCTCACTAAGTTGGGCCAATACGAAGAAGCGCTAGAGTGTCACGACAAAGCTCTTGAAATTAATCCGTTGTCGGAATATGCATGGAACGACAAAGGAGATACACTCTATAAGTTAGGCAAGTACGAAGAAGCGCTAGAGTGTCACGACAAAGCTCTTGAAATTAATCCGTTGTCGGAATATGCATGGAACGGCAA
>JAFGHB010000070.1 GCA_016930255.1 Methanomicrobia archaeon
CTTCACTCACTCTGTCCGCTCCTGCGTTCCTTACTATCCTGGTTATAGGTGCTAAAGGTAGTTCAGCCATTTTTATCACTATAATTAAGTAATGGGAGGGTATATAAAAGCTTTTCGGTCATCTGACCACTGGAACCCCATCAAAACCTATACCCGTGAATCTTCTGCCTCCCTTCCTCAAAAGAGGAGAGTTCCTACCAAAAAATTGTGGCACACGAGGTGAGGTGAGCAGCTAGCACCTGACAGTGGTAAAGAAAAAAATCAAAGAGTTTCTTTCGTCAACACACTTTTTCTTTTTTATCAAAAAGAAAACCTGTGCTAAAAGAAAAACAATGGGGTTTGTTTTTAGTCAAGGT
Source organism: Methanomicrobia archaeon (assembly GCA_016930255.1). NCBI lineage: Archaea > Methanobacteriati > Methanobacteriota > Methanomicrobia > Methanomicrobia archaeon. Next base: position 357 of record JAFGHB010000070.1, read on the forward strand.
TTTTACTAAGCCCTTACAGGGCTTGCTGGGTCGTGGGACCGAGTCCCACAAAGGTAAAAAAGTTGTGAGATAAGGGGACTCGGCTTCTTTCTCTCACACAGAGAGAAGCAAGCATCCTCCTCTTATCCTTCTTTAGTTGTCTTTCGCATTTGCGTTTGCTTAGCTTGTTTATGTCTCGCTTTAGCCCGTTACGGTGATTCGCTGCAGGATATTGTCACTGGGCACGTGCAGTATGACGATCGAATCGTCTTCAGAGAGGCTCGCAAATTGGATCTTGAGCTGGTCTCCCGGTGCGAAACTGGTACCCCACACGGTGACATTGCACTCGTCACCATTTAGCTCCATATACGGTGCGCTAGTGCCATCAAGTGTTGCCCCGTTTTGTCTCACCTGTATATTATCCCATTTATCAGAAGCGTTCCCTGTAGCCGCTTTAAACGCCGCGGAGATCGTATCACCACCGTGATGGAAGATCGTTACATTTACGTTACTTCCAACTTTGACACCTTCAACCACCAGAGCGGTGCTGGGCGCTTTCTTCACGCCGCCGATGATCCCGTAGGCGAATGCCGCGACGACCGCGGCGATGATCACCACGATCGCGATCATCATGATCACACCGATGACCGGCGAAACTGCTTTCTCGTCTTTCTTCAAACTTCTTTTCGTTGTGTTCATTTTTTTCGTTATCACCTCCTAAAACTTTTCTTTGCCTTCAGCAAAAAAAAACCCTTGCCTAAAAAGTAGTCTCGGTTTTTCACCCTTTTCTTTCTTAGCACAGGTTCTTTCTCGTAGAAAGAAAGTGTAAAGAAACCTTTACTAAAGAAAGATAGCACAGGTCCCTTCCCTACTCTACTATAGGTATTCTTCACAACCTTTAAAGTTAAAGGTTTTAAAGGTCGGTCAAAGCCGAAGACGGCTCGTGACAATAAGTTATGAAAAGCGCAGGTTTCCGGTACATCTCCGCTACAGTCCTGCATCCGCGCCGAATCCATCATCAGCGTCATCGTTCCGCTTTCTCCCCCGGTGACCACCACCAGTCCTTCTCCTCCTCCTTCTCTTCCCGTTTTCTCGGCGGTGCCGTTCTCGCGCCTGCGGTGCCTTCTTCACCACCCGTCGGTCCCTGCTGCTGCAGTGCAGGGCAGTTAAGGTAATGCGTCACGGCCGCCTGGAGCGCGTCTTTCGTCGTGGTCGTGTCTGAGCGTCGTTTGAGCGCTTCCAGCTGCGACTTTAGCAGCGGCACCTGCGCGAAGACGATGCCCGCCGATTCCTCCCTCACCATGACCCCCTCACCATGTTACTCTCATCACCATGATGGGAAGAGACCCTATTTAAGGTTTTGGGGTACGTTTCCACTGGAACTTGTGTATCGCGCTCCGCTCCTCTTACCTTGGGAATAAACATCTGGTAACCGCTCCTTATATAGCGCACGGATTGCATTAATGCTCACATAAAGCAATACTGCCACAATCGTGAGGTTTTTTACACACTTTTAGCGCTCCCACGACGACAAATTTGTGGCCGGCGGTGCGATTGGCAGAAACATTTATAAACCCTTGCTCTCTTATGGATCGGTATCTAAAATAGAACGATGCGTAAAGTAAGTGGGCGTGAAGCTTTGTTCCCCCGTTTAGGAATCGTCGTAGTTCTCCTCTGTCTCGTGGTAACTGCAACTGCAGTTGGAGTCGTAGATGCGAGCACTGCACGAACGCTGAGCACTTCTGCACTGGTGGATGTCGGCGAAGGCTCTAGTAGTACACCGGGGTTCATCGAAATTGTCGCCTATGACACGCCGATGAATGAAACGCTTGCGATTTTGCGCGAGTTCCGTGATACCGTGCTGCTTACCAATTCACCGGGGACTTTCATCGCTGATACCTACGCTGTAACGAGCCCACCAATAGCAACCGTTTTAGAGCAGAATGAACCATTACGCACGGCAACGCGGTTATTACTGCTTTTACCATTGGTCTACTTCTCGGCGCTCTGCCTGAACACGACGGCGTTTGCCGCTTTTGTCGTCCTCATTCTTATTCTACTCCTCGTATCGAGACGTCACGTGAAAGTGCTCCTGAAGGGCATTGGCTCTGGCGCTTTAACCATCGCTGCCTTTACGGTTACGGTCTTTACGTTTGGTGCACTCGGCTACGAACTCCCGATCTGTGCAACGGTAGCAGCATATTTATTGCCCCTGATTATTCCCGTTGCCGTTGCCGTTTGCATATTTGTATGGGTAGAATCGCGATCGAAACCAAGAGTGGTACCGTATTCTTTTTAAACGACGGGAAGCAGTAGGGTAGAATCATATAAGCAAGCTACAGTAACGCCAATTCATTGCGCTCCATAACCGCCACGAATCGAATGAAGCATAGCATACGAAAAAGGAGTGGAACGCCCTGCAGGAGGCGCTGCTCTTGCAGTCCGGCTTTTTACGACTTTGTTCGCAAAGCCTTACAGTTTACCTTCAAACCTTTTGCGAAGCTCACGGCCGCTTCCAAATCGTTGGCGTTTGGTCTGCCCTTGTTCATCCCGCCTACCAGCCGTAGCGGCCATACATTATCAAACCCTTTACACGAGAATGCGCCAATAATGTCGAAGCCACGCTCCAATACGTTCCGCCGTAACCGCCGATCAAAAACACGACCCGCGTTTACCCCGCTCGTCGAGAAAATGAACGCCTTCTTGCCGTTTACCCGCGGCAACCCGCTCACGAGATCCAACAACTTCCGGTCGTGTTTGCCCCAATAGATCCCGGAACCGAAGCCGATCAGGTCATAGTCTGCGAGGTCAGGAATATCATCAGTATCAGTCAGGTTCACTAATTCCGCGTTAAGGACAGTTGCTATTTCCTGCGCGATCTTTTCCGTATTACCGTGATGCGTGGAAGCGTAAATTATTAGCGTCTTCAGTTTTTATCACCGTGCACATCTTTCATCTCAGCGAGCTCAGACGGTCTTCAAAAGCGCTTCCCAGCGGCTGATATGGCCGTATTCATCAGCCTGGTCCTTCTCAATTATCTTACGCGTGTCCTCGTCCCAGTCAATGGTCTTGAGGAACTCTTCGTAATGCGTAACGGCTTTCGTCTCCACCCAGATTCCGGTATTGAGTATCGCCTTCTTACCACGCAGCCGCGAGATGTACGCAAACGTAGCGGTGACGAGCCAATTTATCCACCTGAGCTTGCTCGGTTTCCAGCCGTACTCATACAGTTTGACCTGAAAATCCTGGAAATGCGTCATCTCGTTACACATCGCGGTGATTAAATGCTGATTGAATTCACTCGGTTCGCTCGTAATCTGGAACTTGTAGATATTGACGGCCATCAGTTCCGCCGTGTGTAACGTAAGCAATCCTTTCTTAATGCCTTTTAACCGTTCCGGAGACATTCCCTGACCTCTTAACGCGATATCTTCACCCCGCATCTCTGGCCGTATTATTGAGATATCATAATCGCTTTTTTCAGGAGGCTTTTCCATATTCTTGTCCATGAAGGAACATAGTGATGTACCAGTATAAAAAATTTCGGTTGAACGAACGCATCTTTTTTGGGGTTTGGCGTGACTATTTGGTGATCTTTGCGTTGCATGAGAGGAATCAAGAGAATCAAGAACGTTTAGCGGAAGGCTATCGATCTTTCTTTAGCATGAAGCTTCTTTTAAGTTGATATATAAATAGGGTCACTACATATAGTAGATGAAATAGAGAGGAATGATAGCTTATGGAGGAAGGAAAGACGATAAAAGTTCTGGATACCACGCTTCGCGACGGTGAGCAAACCCCGGGGGTGTCATTGACACCGGACCAGAAGTTGCAGATTGCGAAACAGCTGGATGTGCTTGGCGTTGACATTATTGAGGCAGGTACGGCTATCATTTCGGAAGGCGAGCAGCGAGCGATAAAGGCAGTGGCAAACGAGGGTTTAAAGGCTGATATTTGCTCCTTTGCGCGGCTTTTGAAGGGCGATATTGACGCTGCGCTACACTGTGATGTTGACGCGGTCAATCTGGTCGCGCCGGTTTCGGACGCGCACATAAAGAAGAAGTTGAAGATGGATCGGGAAACGCTGACAGCGAAGACGATCGAGATGGCGGAATACGTGAAAGCGCACGGATTAACGGTGGAGATCAGCTCAGAGGACGCGTCCAGAGCGGATATGACGTTTTTACAATCCTTCTTCTCCGAGTTGTCTCCGGTTGTGGACCGGTTATGCTTCTGCGATACCGTGGGCGTGTTGTATCCGGAGCGCACAAAGGAGATATTTCAGGTTCTTTGCACGGTTGACACGCCGGTTTCCGTGCATTGCCATAACGACTTCGGATTGGGCACTGCGAACACCATTGCGGCGGTAGAGGCCGGGGCGAGCTGCGTGCACGTGACGGTGAACGGCCTTGGCGAACGGGCTGGAAATGCATCCTTAGAGGAGGTCGTGACCGCTCTGGAGCTGCTGTACGGCATGAAGACGAGAATCGTAAAGGAGAAGCTGTATGAGACTTCACGGTTGGTGCGGACTTTGACGAAGATGCCGCTTGCTCCGAACAAGCCGCTAATGGGCGATAACGCCTTCACGCACGAGTCGGGCATGCACGTACACGGCACGATGGCGGATACAAGCCTATACGAGCCGATAAAGCCCTCGATCATCGGCAGGACGAGACGATTCGCCCTCGGTAAGCATGCCGGCAAGGCATCGGTGAAACGGGTGCTGGAGGATATGGGCATCAAAGCCGATGATGAGCAGATGATGAAGATACTGACAAAGGTGAAGGAGCTCGGTGATAAAGGCAAATTGGTCACGGATTCTGACTTCCAGGCGATAGTCGAGGACGTTCTGAAAATAGAACGGGTGGAGAAGATAAAACTCATTGATCTATCCATGGTATCCGGGCGGAACGTGTACCCAACGGCCTCGATACGATTAGAGATCGACGGCGAGGAGCTCGTGGAAGCGGGCGTCGGTGTCGGGCCAGTGGATGCGACGATAAATGCACTGCGGAAGGCAATGGCGGGAATGGAAATGAACGATTTCCGGCTTGAAGAGTACCATGTGGATGCCATCACCGGTGGGACGGACGCGTTGGTGAATGTCGTGGTGAGGATAAGCCGGGGCGACACGACGATAACCGCGAGCGGCGTGAGTGAGGACATCGTCATGGCATCGATGTACGCACTCATCAACGGCGTTAATAGGCTGTATCGGTGAGGTGATTATTCACCAAAACCGACTTAAGAGGCAAAGGCAAGATCTTTGGCATCAAAAAGCTGGTCTGGCCCCTTATTAAGGACTATTACGGTAGTCATCAACTATAGCGTATGGAATGGAAAACGAAACAATTTAAACCTTCTACTCCTACCCCCAGCTCCAGCCTTACCCTAAGTTACCAAAGATGCTGAGAGCGGCAGCTTCTCCTAACGTGCCAACAAAGCATTAGTAAGAGCTCAAACTTTTGGGAACATCAAACCCTTTAAGCTACCAGAAGGCCATATAAAAAGCGGAAGCGATTATGAAATAGCCGGCGGTGTGCAGAGAAGTGCACGCTGAGGCGGCGGCAGATTCAAGAGCAGGTAGATAGATATGCCCGAACAGATTGTCATTATCACGCATTTCGCGTTCCTGTTGGGACTTGGCGTTCTCGTCGCGAACCTCTTTAAAAAGCTGAGAGTGCCCGATACGTTCTTTTTGCTCCTCGTTGGATTGCTGCTCGGCCCCACGATCTGGACGAATCCAAAAGTATTGGAGTATGTGAGCATTACGCCCGTCGATGTTGCGTCAATGGGTGTTGTGCCCGACTTTCTCAGGATTCTCGCGCTGATCATGGTGATCTTCACCGGTTCGTTTCACTTGAACTTCACGGTCTTCAAGCGATTCTCAGGCGTCGCCACGAACCTCGCTATCACGGGCGTGATCTTCAGCACCCTCCTCTTCGGCGTTGCCGCCACACTTATCTTTGGCCTCGACATCGTGCCCGCGCTCCTCTTAGGCTCCGTCTTGAGCGGCACGTCGTCCGCAGTCGTCTTCGCCCTAAAGGACACACTCCAAAAGAGAGAGGAGGTATTAACGATACTCAAAGTGGAATCCGTCTTCAACAGTCCGCTCTGCTTGCTCATACCCGTGCTCTTCTTAGACCTCATCCAGCGAGCGCCCGGCGCGGCTATAGAGCCTTTCAAGTATCTCACACAGTTCTGGCAGCTCATCGCCGCTGGCGTGGGCACCGGCCTCATACTCGGCCTCATAATCAGCAAGCTACTGTATAAAATGCTGAAGGACTATTCCCCGTTGCTCAGTTTTGCCTTGGCGCTCGTCACGTACGCCGCCGCCGAGAACGTTGGTGGCTCAGGCATGCTTGCCGTTGGTATCTGCGGTCTTGTAATCGGGAATCGTGTCTTCCCGTTCAAGGAGGAAATGGCCCGGTTCGAGGATGCGCTATCAGAAATGCTGAGAATAGCGGTTTTCACGCTTCTCGGTGCGCAAGTACTCTTAATCCTTGAGCCGCGAATCCTGCTTCTGGAGTTCATCTTCTTCTTACTTATCCTCGTCTCCCGGCAAGCATTCGTCATGCCACTCCTCGGCGAGTTACGCCCCACGCTGGACGCCCGCAGCAAAGTACTGGTGAACTATGTGGCCCCTCGCGGCATACCCGCGGCAGCAATGGCACCACTCGTTGCAACGGTTATTGGTAACGAATTAATAATCAACATCGTCTTCGTGGTCATATTGCTGTCTGTCTTATTCAGCACCGCAATTGCGGTTACCGCGAGCAAAGAGGAGAATCCTCTATTAGCCAAATTCAAACAGACCTTCCCCATCCAGGCTATACTGAGGATATTCAAGGTGATTAAAAGTGGTCTGCTAGAAAACTATATTCTGGCAAAACCTACCATTAGCATGGTCATCGAGTGGCCTCTACTGATTGTGGTAGGCATTATAGGCACCCTATATTCCCTGCAAACAATCCCTTATTCACCGGTTTCCACTATAGTTGGTGGCATTTTGATCGTTACCGGATTTCTTATACATAGGTCCTCTCATGCCGTTCATAAGCAGGCACATCAACAATTAGAGCAAATCGAAACAATAGTAACAACAGGCATTTATGAAAGGATAAGACATCCAGGTTATCTCGGGTTAATACTGATGTACTTTGGATTTGCATTGGCATGGGGAATTGTATGGATTTTAGTTCCCGTTGTTATTTTTGTCATGCGTATTATAGTAACGGCACTCAAAGAGGAACAAGCGATGAGAGAAAAATTCGGGGACGAATATGAAGCGTATATGCGGCAAGTTCAATGGAGATTCATACCGAGGGTATTTTAGAGGGTGGAAAAGGAAGGACTTTAGGCCCCTCTCGGTCCGTTATGCTGCCAAATAAATCCTTCATGCACGTAGTTCCGATGGCTTGCCGATCAAACTCTTTCCAAACCTCTTAGGCTCATCTGCAGCCATTCGCTTTCAAAACTATAATTGGCAACGACCCACTAGAAGCGAAGGATTTGGTGCTACCAGCCGCCCAGTGAACGGACCCGGCGGGATTCGAACCCGCGATCCCCGGCTTAGAAGGCCGGTGCTTTATCCTAGCTAAGCCACGGGCCCACTTCGAGCGCGCTTCGTCACCACCCCATAGGGGGTTACAACTAAAAGAGAAGTTTTATCAGAAGAAAAAAGGTGATTCTTAAACTATAGCATAGGATAGGGGTTGCGATTCAATGTCAGAGATAACACCGATGATGCAGCAGTATTACGAGATAAAGGAGAAATACCGTGATGCGATCGTGCTGTTCCGTGTCGGCGACTTTTATGAGACGTTCGGTGAAGATGCGAAGGTGGCCTCAAAGGAATTGAACATTGCGTTAACCGCTACGGGCAGGGGCAAAGGTGCAGCACGGAAAACGCCAATGGCTGGCGTGCCGTTCCATGCTGTAACTCCGTACATCAAGCAACTCATCAAAAAAGGCTACAAGGTGGCGATCTGCGAGCAGATCGAGGATAAAGAGGGCAAGAACATAGAACGGCGAGAGGTGGTGCGGCTTATTACGCCCGGCACGATACTTGAAGATTCCTTTCTCGAAGAGCGGGTCAGCAATTATCTGACGTGCGTGAATCTCCGGGACGGCAAAGTGGGTGTTGCCATCGTGGACGTCTCAACTGGCGAGTTCTCAGTCACCGAACTGGAAGACGACGCGACGCACGCTTCGTTATTGAACGAAATCGAACGCGTGCGACCTGCAGAGATGATACTGCCCGATTTGCTCGAGTTCACGCTTGAGCAGGATGTCTGCACCATTTCGCGCTATGACGACTACTATTTCGATTATAAGACCGCTTTTACGACACTGATAAACCATTTCGGCGTTATCTCGCTCGACGGCTTTGGCTGCGGTGAGCTCAAAGCGGGCATAACCGCTGCGGGCGCCGTGATCTCGTATCTGCGTGATACGCAAAAGAAGGTGCTGTCTCACATCAAACCGCTTAAAACCTTCTTCGTCTCCGATTACCTCGTGCTGGACAGCGTCACCGTGCGAAACCTCGAACTCTTCAGTAATATCCGGGATGGCACACCACGAGGCACACTCATTAGCGTGCTGGACAAAACGCTTACCGGTATGGGCTCACGGCTTCTGAAGAAGAACGTGCAGTTTCCCTTGCTCGATACAGCGGAGATAAAAAGGAGACAAGAAGCGGTACAGGAGTTTTATGCGGACATACTCCTCCGGGAATCGGTAAAGGGCGTCTTCAAGGAGATTTACGATATCGAGCGGATAATCAGCCGTGTCTCCTATGGAAACGCGAATGCTCGCGACTTGATTTCGCTCAAGCGGTCGTTACTGCAGCTGAACGAGTTGCGTGAGCTCTTAAAGAAGTGCCGGTCGGAAACGGTAAAGAACGCGCGTAAAGCGCTAAAATCACCGGTATTCGCTGAGGTTGTGGAGCTAATAGAGCGCGGAATCGTGGAAGAGCCGCCGATAACGGTAAAGGAAGGCGGCTTGATGAAGAAGGGCTACAATGCCGAGCTGGACGAGTTGAGAACGATAAAGCACGAAGGCCGAAGATGGTTAGCGGAATTTGAGGAGCGGGAGAAGGCAAATACAGGGATTAAATCGCTCAAAGTGGGCTATAACAAGGTCTTCGGATATTACGTTGAAGTGCGGAAGACCTGGGAGGGGCAGGTGCCCGATTCGTACATAAGGAAACAGACGCTTACCGGGGCGGAACGGTACATAACGGAGGATCTGAAGGAGTACGAGGCGAAGGCGTTAAGCGCGGAGGAGCGGATAAAGGAGCTGGAGTACGAGCTGTTCGAACAGACAAGGAAAGCCGTTGCGAAACGTTCGAAGGAGATACAGGAGGCTGCGAATTCCATTGCCGAACTGGACGTGCTTGTGGCGTTTGCAGACGCTGCGGCGGAGAACGGCTATTGCTGCCCTGAGGTGGATGACGGTGATGAGATAGTTATAACCGCAGGCAGGCATCCGGTCGTCGAGAAGGAGGTAAAGGAGGGATTCGTGCCGAACGATATCCGAATTGGCAAGACTAATCGGCTGATGATTATTACGGGGCCGAATATGAGCGGTAAATCCACGTTCATGCGTCAGACTGCTTTAATCGTGCTCATGGCGCAGCTTGGCTCGTTCGTGCCTGCGCATGCGGCGAAGATCGGCGTTGTCGATCGAATTTTTACGCGTGTCGGCGCGTACGATGACCTCTCCATGGGTCAGAGTTCGTTCATGGTGGAGATGAGCGAGACGGCGAATATCCTGAACAATGCGACCGAACGAAGCCTGATAATTCTTGATGAGATCGGACGAGGCACTAGCACGGTGGACGGCGTGAGTATCGCATGGGCGGTCGGCGAATACCTGCATGAGCGGATAAAAGCGAAAACACTGTTTGCCACGCACTTCTACGAGCTCACGGAGCTTGCTGATCTGTTTGACAGCGTAAAATGCTACAATGTCTCAATCAAAGAAGTTGCGGATGAGGTGTTCTTTATACGAAAGGTCGTGGAAGGCCGAGGCTCAAAGAGCTATGGGATACAGGTGGCGAAACTCGCCGGCTTGCCTGACGAGGTAATCGACACGGCGAAAAATGTTTTAACGCGGATGGAAAGCGAGTTGGAACGAGCAAGCGCGGCGGGAGCACGAACAAAAGAAGAAGAAGAAGCGCGCGAAAAGGAAGCGGTAACGGTGAAAACGGAAGTACGGGAGCACCCGGTGCTCGATGAGCTGAAAACGCTAAACGTGGAGCTGATCTCGCCAATAGAAGCGTTAAACCTGCTGCACGCACTGAAGAAGAAGCTGTGAAGTATGAGCTACACACAATAAGTTATTTTAAGCTTTCAGACTTTGTATTCAATACACATGCCAACATCAAGCCGAAAATACGAATCGCGGTATAAGCCGTGGCTCGCGCACCATGGTCAGGCGATCCTGGGCGAAGGTCGAGCGAGACTGCTCCGGGAGATTCAGGAGTTGCAGTCGATCCGGAAGGCTGCGGATAAGCTTGCTATCCCGTATCGGTCTGCCTGGGAGCACATACGGAAGATCGAGCAAGCGGTCGGCATACCCGTGGTGAAGACGTATCGCGGCGGTGCGCATGGCGGCGGCGGTGCCGAGCTGACTGACGAAGGCGCGCGCATTTTACACGAATTTGAGCGCTACGAAAGTTATTTAGAGGGTTTATCGGCAGATGAGGAATTCTGGGAAGCGCTGCACCTGAAGATAAGCACGATGAATAAACTCAAGGGCGAGGTGAAGAAGCTTGAGAAAGACGATATTGCCGCTTCTGTGCGGATCAAGGTGGAAACGCCGACGGTTATCACCGCGTTGATCACGAAGAATGCCGTGGATGAACTCGACTTGAGGATCGGCGATGAAATAGAAGCCGTAATAAAATCGACGGAGGTTATGGTCGCCAAAAAGTAACGGTCTGAAGCTTACTTACTCTTTTACTTCGAATCCCTCAACGCCGATTTCGCCGCCTTCCTTCTCCATCAGCTTCTCCACTTTGTATTCCGCCTCGTCTAACTTCGTGTTGCAGACCTTACAGAGCTCCATGCCCTCCTGAAACATCTTCAGTGACTCTTCCAGCGAGAGATTGCCTTCACCCAGCGTCTCCACGATCTCCTCTAACCGCTTCAGCGCGGCTTCAAACGATAACTCTTCCTCTCCTGCTCCTTCTTCCATTTTACCTTGACCCCCAAACCCCCTTCAAAAAATCTGTGTGCGCTGAATAGTCTATAAGTTGTAGGTTAGTAAAGGTTTTTGTGGAGCAAAAACCGTGATTTTCCTGTTCTATAGCAGCCGTAGAACGACACGGCACTGATAAACGAGTTGCTATGAAAACTGAGAGCTTATAACATCGCGGTGCTGATCCCTCTGATGCACGAGTTGAATATCACACCTAACTACCGCACATTCATTCAATTACACGAAGTAACCAAAAACCTTGACTGGCGGTAGCGATAGAGCCGTTCGTTAAGTCCACATGACTCTTTATCTTTATCGTCTTTTTTACCCGTCCGTCGTTCGTTCGCCGTGAAATCCTTATTCCACCTTTCACCACACTTTTCATATTAAAAACATAGCCTCCGTGTGGCAGAAGCTGCGGCGAACTGCATTGTTACGCACGAATTTATCAAAGTGCTGTTAGGGCAGAAGCGATACAATGAGGAAGAGATCGTGAAACTACACGATGCAAATGGGTACCAGAGAATCAATCCGTAAGATTTTAAAGGTTTGCGTTCGTATAGGTAGGTGGATGCGATGACTGAGAAGAGCATAGCGGAGATAAACGAGCGAATTGAAGATGGCAGTGTTCATGTCGTAACGGCGGACAGAATGGGCGAAATCGTGAGCGAACTGGGTGCGGAGAAAGCGGCGAAAGAAGTGGACGTTGTCACGACCGGGACGTTTGGCCCTATGTGCTCTTCTGGCGTCTTCCTTAACTTCGGGCATTCCGATCCTCCGATACGAATGCAGCGGGTATGGCTCAACGAGGTGGAGGCGTATGCTGGTATTGCCGCGGTCGATGCGTATCTCGGCGCGACGCAATCGTCCGAGGACAAAGGGATGAATTACGGCGGCGGGCACGTCATCGAGGATTTAGCCGCGGGCAAGTCGATACAACTGCGAGCTACAAGCTATGGCACGGACTGCTATCCGCGTAAAGAATTAGAAACCACCATTACGCTCGAAGACTTGAATCAGGCGATTATGTTCAACCCGCGGAACGCGTATCAGCGGTATGCCTGTGCGACAAACTCCACGGACAGGACGTTATACACCTACATGGGTACGCTGCTTCCCCAGTATCGAAACGTGAATTATTCCGGTGCCGGTGCACTCTCACCGCTTTCTAACGATCCCGATTTCGAAACCATCGGTATAGGCACGCGTATTTTTCTCTGTGGTGCCGGCGGATATGTGGTGGGGCTGGGAACGCAACACGATCCTGTTAACCGCTTCGGCACGCTCATGGTCACGGGCAATCTGAAGGACATGAATGCGGAATTCCTGAAGGGCGCCACCTTCTACGGCTACGGCGCTACCCTGTACGTGGGCATAGGCATACCGATACCGATTTTGAGCGAGCGAATGGCGAAGAAGACCGCGATAAGCGACGCTGATCTTGTTACCGACGTGATTGATTACGGTGTTGGCAGACGAGAGCGACCGGTATTGCGAACGGTCACCTATGAAGAGCTAAAATCAGGTGTGATAGAATTAGAGGGCAAGGAAGCGCATACGTCGCCGCTCTCAAGCTTTCTCATGGCACAAAGAGTAGCGGATGAATTGAAGACCCGAGTGGAACGAGGCGAATTTTTGCTCTCGCTGCCGATAGAGCGGTTGCCAACAGATACCGTCTCCAAACCGATGAAACAGACCGAACTCCCGCTGGTGAAAGACGTCATGATACGAGACATGGCGACCATACGCGAGAGCGCAAGTATAGCAGACGCGGCACAACTGATAATGGAATCCCAATCTACGCATATACCTGTTATATCGGACGATGAGAAACTGGCAGGGTTGATAACCGCGTGGGATATAGCCGCGGCAGTGGCGAAGCGGCACGCAGAATTGGCGGATATAATGACGAAGAAAGTGATAACCGCGGTTTTAGACGAGCCGCTCGAGCTGGTGATTCGGAAGATGGAGCGCAGTAACATATCCGCATTGCCGGTCATCGACGAGAAGCGAAAGGTTATCGGCATGGTAACAAGCGACGGGATCACACGATTGATAAGGAAGAAGAAGTGGCAATGGAAATTCGGGATTTAAAAGTAGACTTGTTATGCCTTGGTGCGCAGGTATCAGGCGTGGAGAAAGGCAGGCGAGCAGGCGCGGGCCCTGCCGCTGGCGGCATGTTCATCATCAGCGACACGGTCGCGAATGTTGCTACGCAGAGCTGGTTTGTCGCCCAGTCGCCGTATCAGTTGGATACCGAGGACAACAAGTACGTACTCAAGCGAGACGGCGAGCGAATCGCGGAAGTGCGCTTTCCCACCACGAAGTTTCAGGAGCTGACCACAGAGGACGGCATCCCCTACTATAAAATCGCGTTACTGCACGGCATGGATTGCTTAGCGACGACGACGATCCAGACCTGCAGGTACTGGAATACGCCCCAGAGGTGCAAGTTCTGCGCAATTGAACTCTCGCTGCAAAGCGGTGCAACGATACCGAAGAAGACACCGGAGCAGCTGGCCGAAGTGGCGCGTGCTGCGGTAGAATTAGACCACGTAACGCACGTGACGCTAACTACCGGTACGCCCGCCACGCCAGACAAGGGCATAGGTCATCTTGCACAAGTGGCGAAAGCGATAAAAGAAGCGACTGACTTGCCGATCCACGCGCAGTTCGAGCCGCCAAAAGACCTGAAGAGGATGGACCTTCTTTCAGACATGGTCGACACGGTAGGGATCCATGTTGAGTGCTTTGATAAGCAGGTGCAACACGAGGTGACCCCCTGCAAGGCCGAGCTACCCTTCAAGCATTTTATAGACGCGTGGAAGCGTGCTGTAGCGATTTTCGGCGAGAGCCAGGTGAGCAGTTTTGTAATTGTGGGATTAGGAGAGAGTGATCAATCGATCGTTGAGGGCAGCAGGTTGCTGGCTGAACTTGGCGTTTATCCGTTTATCGTACCGCTACGGCCGATACCCGGCTCGATGCTGGAGCATGAGAGACCACCAAGTCCTGAACGGATGCGTCAGCTTTACGAACGCGTTGCGGAGATACTGCACGAGACCGGCGTGAGCTGGAAGAAATGCAAGGCTGGGTGCGTGCGGTGCAGGGCGTGCTCGGCGCTGGCGGATTTTGAATAATTTTTATTTGTTGCTGTTTTCGCTTTCGGTTTTAACTATCCTTTTTCTCAAGCAGCAGTCCTTCTTTAATAGCGTACCAAGCATTTACTTGTGCTCGGTAACGCAAAAATTGGAACGCACATGTAATGATTAGAAACAAAAGAATAGTCATTATAAATTTCCATATTAAATATTCAGGGGAATCAAAATACCAAGTGATGACAGGTATAAGCGAATTTTTTGGTATAGTCTTGATCTCTTTCATTGTACCAAATAAAAAGGTGATACTGAAAGTAAAAGTAGCCAGAGCAACACTTACAAATGTCATCAGACCGCTTGAAAAGCTGTTCAATCTGTCTACTCTGCTCTCACAAATGCGTATAAACGCATCGATCTTATTTGGTTCAGGCGTCTTAAACCGAACAATTTCTCTGATCGCTTCGAGCTCCCCCCTTGAACCATGCTTTAAGAACGCCATTTTATTCTTTATCCACGGCCTCTCGATTTCCACTTCATATTCTCGCATCAGCTCATCGGCTTCCATATCAGCTACACTCTCTTGCATGAATAATAACCTTAACGCTTGATACTCTGTACCTTACCCTGAGCGGTTCTTCTTCGCTTCAGAGCAGGTCATCACACCTCATACCTGCCATAATTCATTGCCATCATCCCGGCAACACCATAGCGCGACAGCAACGCCTGATCCTCTCTCTCCAATTGTGTCTCTCTCGCGGGCGGAATCGGCTTTGTCCTCTTGCATATGATCCGTCCACCAGTCATTTTAGCGCCGACGTAGCCTTTTACGCTGCCCTTCACGAAGATCACGCCCTTGCGCAGCTCCACGCCCAGGAATTCCGCAGCAGCGCCGAGTACCACCACGGTACCGCCATTAAGCAGCGCCGCCGCGTTCATACCGGCATTCCCGTCTACAACGACCTGCCCTTTGCGCATCAGGATCCCGACGCTTATCCCCACATTGCCCTTTACGCGCACCGTTGAGTCAGTCGTGCAGCGTGCCGCGAGCGTATGCCTCACGATTCGATCAGCAAGCACCAGCGCACCGTCTTTGAACTCGTTCGGTGCCAGTAGCGCGTTCCGCGCGCGCTCTTCCGGGTGGTGCAAGAGCCAGGTGATCGCGACGAATTTCTTGTAGCCATCCAAATCGGATTCCACCTGCACGATATTGCCCAGTGGTTCAGCAACGTCTCCTTTGACGTAGATCGCACCTGACAGCATACTCAAGCCGAGATGCGAGCCGGCATTGTTCTCCACTAGGATCGACCCCACCGCAGGCAGCTCCTTTCCCTTACCGCCGAAATAGACAAGGTCAACACCCAAACTCGATCCAATCCTCGTGCCCACGTCGCCCTTGATACGCACGTTCTCACCGCTTTTCAGGGCTTCCACTACCTCTTGATACGTATAACTCGTATCGATCTGCGCTGGGATCGGAGCTTCAGGCTTCAGCTTCGCTCCTTTGTGCTGCCAGATAAAGTTATACGTGAAGTCTCCAATGCAGTCCTGTGGCGAACTCAGTTTCAGCTCCATTTACATCCCTCCCCACTAATACTTGTGCATGAGCTTTAACGTTAGTATCGGATTTTATTGCAGGCACGGAATCATAGATTGAGGAATACTTACGGTGCGTCTTCTTCGCGCTCTATCTTCCTTTCTGCTTTGCTCAGGATCCCGTGCAGCGTTCGGACTTCTCGCGGGGTGAGTTCTGCTCTGCCCAGTATTCTCCGGAGCATGAGCATGGTCTTTTCCCGTTTGTGCTCCCGGTACTGGATCTCGTCGAGGAACGTTCTCAGATGCACAAATAACCGCTCTTTATCCTCTACACATGCTAAGAGGCGCGCTCCCGAATCAGACTCCGCGTCCCGCAATTCGTACAGGAGGACCGCAACGGCATGTGAAAGGTTCATCACGGGATAGACGGGACTCGTGGGAATAGAAACAACCAGATCACACTGCATAATCTCCTCGTTCAAGAGCCCCGTGTCCTCTCGACCGAATAGGAGCGATAACGTGCCGTCTTTGCCTTTCACCTTCTCCCTCAGGTCGTGGGGTGAGAAAAAAGGCATTCTCATGTGTCGATGAGCGGAAAAGCCGAGCTTTGAGGTAGTGCCCGCGACAAGGGCAGAGCCTGCGGTCGCTGCTTCTACTGAGTTCACTATGGTGCATGTACTGAGGAGCTCGTACGCGTGTGAAGCGACCGAGTACGCCTTCTTACCGATATCTGGTGGCCTGACGAGGCAGAGGTCTGAGAAGCCGAAGTTCTTCGTTGCGCGCGCTACCGCGCCTATATTCTCCTCGTTCTTCGGCTCCACAAGAATTGTCCTGACTTCCATACGGTTGGCTCCTTTGACACGTGAAACGAAGCAAGCGTCCGTTCTCCTGCTCCTCTTTTTATCGCTATCTTGCTGTTTGCGGTCCCAATAGCATTTCGTCTATTATCCTCAAGAGATTGCCCCTTCATAAACTTTCCCCCCCCCGTTCGTTCCACGCGAGCAACGGCAGTCCAAGGAAGGATACGTTCGCTTCGCAGTTAGTTGTCTGTCTCGCACGTGCGTGCGAATTCACCTACCAGAGCGAGAGGATCCTTTCTTCGTGAGGCCCTGTCTTCGCATGCGAAGATCATCATCTGAGCACTCGTATAGTCGAACCAATCAATCGGCTTACACCGTGAGCGGCAGTGCTTTCGCCCAAAAACTGTTAAGTAAACCAAAAAAGGTTACACATCGATGTATTCGTTTTTATGAGTCCTCTTTTCTTTCTTTTTCTGTAAAGGAGGA
>JAFGHB010000071.1 GCA_016930255.1 Methanomicrobia archaeon
ATTATGAGCCATTTGATCTCCTCATTCGTCAGTTTTACCATGCCATTCGAAGGCATGGACTGACGAAATAATAACTGGACTCCACATTGCGTTATGTTGCGGATTCGATTCGAACCTGGCTGGCAGCTTCCTGCTGTTGGTGGTGAGACTTCTATTTCAGGACATCCAAGAGTGCGACTCGCTCTAAAACCAGCTGTTGCAGCTTCTGCTCGCCCACGGCCTTCATTTCTTCGTCCGTAATCGCAAAAAACCGCTTCAAGTTCGCTTTCTTCTGTTCATCTCGGGGGTTTACTTCTAATTCCTGCACGGGCACTTCCGCTATCCCTGTCTTTCGTGTTACGGCCTCTGCAACCGCATTTAAATCCTTATCGCCCGCTACGTCGATGATGACAACGGCAACCGTATTCTCGCCCTCGGTCACGCCCATCGCCAGTGCGCGCTCTATCTGCCTTCTTCCTGAGGCGTATAACAGGATCTCCAGTCCCAAATCGCTCGTTATGCCCTGTTTATGCTCCAAAGCCCGTATAGCCTTCTGCACTGCCGAATTGATGTGCCCCACGCCCGCGATCAGCGTGGCGTTCAAGGCCTGGATCGTCACGGCGTAATCCTGCACGATCCGGTTCAATACGGCGAGGAACTCGCGTACCGCTGCTATGGTAACGTTACCGACAAGAATCGTGCAATTCGATCTGGGACTGTTCATCAGCGCTCGTTGTGATACAGACGTTAGATATAGCCGCGCTCCACCAGTACTTCTGCGTTCAGTATGGACGCACCCGCCGCGCCACGTACCGTGTTGTGGCCCTGCACGATATATTTAATCTCATTATCCACGTTCCCCGCTCGTATCCGGCCTACCGATACGCTCATGCCGTTGCCCGCATCGCGATCCAACCTCGGCTGCGGCCTATCCGGCTCCTCTCGTACGATTATCGGCTTCTCTGGTGCGAACGGTGTTTTTATATCGCTTGTGAAGTTCTTAAACGTCTTTTTTACCTCTGCGGCACTCACCGGCTCCGCGAAGTTCACCCACAGCGCTTCGGTATGGCCGTCCATCACCGGCACGCGATGGCAGGACGCGCAGATCGTGAACGGCGCGTCTTTTATTCCAGAATCGTCAAACGTACCGAGAATCTTCAGGGGCTCGCTCTCCATCTTCCCTTCTTCCTTGCCTATGTACGGTATCACGTTATCCAATATCGCCATCGAGGATAAACCGGCGTACCCGGCACCCGATATCGCTTGCATCGTTGCGACACGTACCGAGGTGATTCCAAAGCGCATCAACGGCTTCAGACTCAGGGTCATCACGATCGTCGAGCAGTTTGGATTGGTGATGATAAAGCCATCCCAGCCCCGCTTCGACTTCTGCGTCTCGATCAATGCCAGATGATCCGCGTTTATCTCCGGAATGACCAGCGGCACATCTTCCTCCATCCGATGCACGGCGACATTCGTGGCAACCGCGAATCCCAACTGCGCACAGTGCTTCTCCACCACACTTGCGATCTCCCCGGGCAGCGCGGAGAACATGATCGCGATGTCCTCGTTCCCCGACGCGCCAACGTCGTCCATCGCTTGCACTTCCATCTCTGCCGCAGCCTCTGGCATATCAGAAGGGAGGAACCATTTCGCAACCTCCCGGTACTGCTTACCCGCGCTTCGCTCAGAGGCAAAGAGCGCTCCAAGTTCAAACCACGGATGCCCGTCCAGGAGCTGTATGAACCGCTGCCCTACGCTTCCGGTTGCACCCAATATCCCCACTTTTCGTTTTCTCATAGGCCCCATCCATAATTCCTTCGCGTGAAAAAGATTTAAATGTTTCAGCGATGAGTAATAGTAGGGATGAACATAACTATGAGGGGTGATAGACAGTAATGGCACGATTTCCAGAAGCCGAGGCACGGCTCTTTCACGTGAAGATCTGTATGGACTGTAATGCACGGAACGCGATGAGAGCGAAGCGGTGCAGGAAATGCAACTCGGATAACTTGCGGCTGAAATCCACGCATCGGGGCAAATAAACGTTTGTTTTAGTGGCTTTGCTTGCACTTTAGTGGTATTATTTTAATCTATGAGAACGGGTAAGGTAATCGCGGTAGCTGGAAAGGGGGGAACGGGAAAGACAGCTATCGCCGCGCTCTTGATTCGGGAGCTATTGAACGCGCACGCGGACGACGAAGACGTTTGCATACTGGCTGTGGACGCGGACGCCGATTCTAACCTGCCCGACGCGCTCGGCGTAGCGTACGATAAAACCCTGGGGGATATACGGGAAGACTTGCTGGAGGCAAAGCAGCGGGACGTTATCTTAGACCTGCGCTCGAACTTCGAGGGCAAAATTGCGGCGATTATCGTGGAAGAGGCGCACTATGACCTGCTGGTTATGGGTCGCCCTGAAGGCCCGGGTTGCTATTGCGCCGTAAACAACCTTATACGGATGGTTATCGACACTCTGACGAAGAACTACGATTACACGGTAATTGACTGCGAGGCGGGTTTGGAGCATCTCAGCCGACGAACGACACGGGACGTCGATGTCATGCTCGTGGTGGTGGATAGGACGCTGAAGAGCCTGAAAACCGCGGTACGGCTGAAGCAGATCGCAGAGGAGATAGACGTGGACGTGAAGGATCTGATAATCGTCGCGAATAAGATACCCGAGGACGCTGCTACTAACAGAACGATACGAGCAGAAGCGAAGAATCAAGGCCTGGAAATCGAAGAAATTATACCCTTTGACCCGTTAATCACCGACTATGACGCTAAAGGGATTCCAATTGTGGATTTGCCCGCCGATTCGCTCGCGGTCACCGCAGTGAGGCGGCTCGTGGCGAAACTGCTATGATTCGTGTCGTAAGAGGATAGAGACAAGATAAAAATGAAGATACTTATCAGTGGGACGGTACAAGGCGTTGGTTTCCGCCCAACGGTGTATAGAGTGGCGAAATCACAGGGCTTAAAGGGCTACGTGCTTAACAAAGGCTCGAACGTTGAGATAGGCATTGTCGGAGACGCTGCAGAGGATGAATTCTTGGATGCGTTACAGAAAAAGTTGCCGCCTCTTGCCGTGATTGACAATATCGAGGTGGTTGGCGACTCTATAGAGGGCTATGACGATTTTAGGATAATAACCAGTTCCGAAGGTAAGAAGACATCGGTCACGCCGGTGGATACGGCGATCTGCGCGGAATGTGTGCGAGAACTGTTTGATGAGGGCAATCGCCGGTATCTATATCCGTTTATCAATTGCACCTCGTGCGGCGCACGGTTCTCGGTCATTGAGAACGTCCCGTACGACCGGATCAGCACATCGATGCACGATTTCGAGATGTGCGAAGCGTGCCACGTGGAATACAAGGATCCCATGGACCGTCGATTCCACGCGCAAACGACTTCCTGCCCGCGCTGCGGCCCGAAATACACGCTTTACGACAAAGAAGGAACTGTAATAGACGACAAGGATCCGATAGCAACCTTTGCGCGGTTGATTGATGAAGGCGCGCTGGGCATAGCCAAGAGCTGGGGTGGCATGCACCTTATCGGCACGTTTGACCAGGCTGCAAGGATACGTGAGCTTTACGGCAGACCGTCAAAGCCCTTTGCCGTGATGTGCCGCGATCTGGACGCGATAGCTCAGTATGCGGAAGTAACCGAAGCAGAAGAGCAGGTGCTGACCTCCACACAGCGACCGATTGTACTGTTAACTAAAAAATCAGACGAGTTATCGGCTATCTCGCCTGTATTGAGTACTGTGGGTGTGTATGTACCGTATTCCGGGCTTCATTACGTTCTGTTCTATTATCTGCACGCGGACGGAGTTATAATGACCTCCGCGAATCGTTCGGGCGAACCGATGACCGTCCTGAACGAGGAGGCACTCAACTTAAAAGCGGATTACTTCCTCCTGCACAACCGGCGGATCGTGAACCGGCTGGACGATTCGGTCGTTCGCTGCTATCACGATCAAAAATTCTTCTTGCGTAAATCACGGGGGTTCACACCAACAACCGTGAAAATCACGTATACCGAGCGGATCCTGTCCTTAGGCGCGATGGAGAACGTCTCATCCAGCATTTCGAAAGCGGGAACGGTTTATACCAGCCAGTACATCGGCAGTACGTTCCATTATCCCACGGTGCAATTCCTGGCGGCCGGTACGGAGCATATGCTGAAGCTTCTCGGGCTATCGGCGGCGGATGTGGATGCAATCGGCGTTGACCTGCATCCGCGATACCCGACGCAGAGGTACGGCAAGAGCCTGGCGGAAGAACATCAAATAGACCTGGTGGAGGTGCAGCATCACTGGGCGCACGCAGCTTCTTTGATGCTCGATACCGGTGTGGACGAGGTCGTTGCGTTAGCCGTAGATGGCACGGGCTATGGCACGGATAGGAAGGCCTGGGGTGGCGAAATCCTCTGCTCGCGTTACGATTCCTTTGACCGCGTGGGCTCGTTGGAGGATATACCGCTCATTGGTGGCGAGATGGCGATAAAAGACATCAGAAGGCTGGCGTTCGCGTTTCTCGCGCTCGCGGGCCGGGATGCGGAGGCGGCGCGATTCGCAACGGAAAAGGAAGCGGCAATAATGGCAAAGCTCATGAAGCAGGCGCCGAAGACCAGCAGCTTCGGTCGAGTGCTCGATGCATTGTCGTGCTACCTTGGCATCTGCCAGCGGATGACGTACGACGGCGAGCCGGCGATGAAGCTCGAACGCTATCTGGCGCAGGGCAAGCCAGCATATGAATTTGAAACGGCTGTCGAACGTCATAACGATCGTAAAGTCGTTCGGACACTGCCGCTGTTCGAGCAGTTGGCAGGCTACCGGATACAGACGGAACGAGAGAAGGCGGACGTCGCATATTCCTTTGTTAATACGCTGGTTACGGGGCTGGTGGAGATTGCCGCAGAGGCGTGCGATAAAACGGGCATTCCTGCGATTGGCATAACCGGCGGAGTCTCGTACGATGTGCCGATAGTCAGGATGGCTGAGACGCGGGTAAACGAGAAAGGATTAACGTTTTTAACGCATGATAAGATACCGAATGGTGACGGCGGCATCTCGATAGGGCAGAATGCCATCGTTGGTCATTTAAGGAACGGGGATAAAGGAAAGGATACGTAACATGTGTTTGGGGATACCGGCGAAAGTGGTGGAGATCCGCAGCAGCGGGGAAGAAAGCGTGCGCAGAAAGGCAAAGGCAGATTTCGGCGGTGTCGCACGCGAAATTGATATCTCACTCGTCGATGTCAACATCGGCGATTACGTCATTGTCCATGCGGGCTTTGCCATCGAGACGATCGATGAGGCAGAGGCGCTCGAGGCGATTAAGCTCTGGCAAGAGCTGATCGAGAAGTACGAGGATTTGGGTTAGCTTAGACGCTAAGCGCGTAGAACATTACGATTAAGCGAGATTGATTCTTTGACACACCCTTCTGAACTCCACCTGTAGTTCAAGATCGCGAACGATTTTACGAGGATAACTGCCCATCGTATCTCACGTTCTCAAATTCGAGGCAGGCGCTGACAACGCTACGGGCTTGGGATAGTCTTTCACAAATTTTTTTATATAGTAGATCCCATAATGTAAATTTAACGTTATGTCTCCCGAAAAATTTGCACTCGGATTGATGGTGATGTCCATCGGCATAAGTCTTTTTGGGAATTTATCTGCCAGTTTCTTGTGGTGGTTCTATACGACAGGGAAAGAAGAGAGAAAAAGGGCGTGGCCAAGACTTCGCATCGTGGGAGTATTCAGCTTAGTTCTCTTTGGCGTATTTTTTATAGGTGGTTTCATCATTTTTCTATCTGCGGTTTGATTACCGAAGTATTACTTTGGAAAGTGAGCTTTCGCTGAAGAGGTATCATATACATCATCAACAAGTGATTTCATCACTAAGTCTCATCCGGCCCGTGTATTCGCATTGCGCAGCGAAATTTTAGCTACTTATATCTCTCTATTATAGAAACGAGATAGTAGACGACCCATGTTCACGTACCGAAACGAGAAGTTAGCGCAGGAGATCGTGGCGAAGTTGAAGGCTCTGAACCTCACGTTGCGCTTGATGCATGTCTGCGGCACGCATCAGGATACTTTGATGCGGTACGGCTTGAATTCGATGTTGCAGGAGGTCGGAGTGGATGTCCGGGCTGGCCCCGGCTGTCCGGTCTGCGTAACGACGCCGAAGGAGATAGAAGAGGCCATTGCGTTAGCGCGCAGTGGGAAGGTGGTTGCCACGTTCGGCGATATGTTCAGAGTGCCGGGCGAAACGCAATCGTTAGCAGAAGTGAAGGCTGAGGGTTACGATGTGCGAATGGTCTACAGTATCACTGACTGCATCGCTTTAGCGGCAAAGACGGATAAGGACGTTGTCTTCTTCTCCATCGGGTTCGAAACGACCGCGCCAACGCCTGCATCGGTCATTCTGAGTAGGCCCCCTGAGAATTTCTCGATACTCTCGACGCACCGGCTCATCCCGCCCGCAATGGCGGCACTGCTCAACATGGGCGAGTTAAAGATAGACGGGTTCATCGATCCCGGTCACGTTTCCGCGATCATCGGTGCCGGGCCGTACGAATTCCTATCGCGGGACTACCATATCCCTCAGGTGATTGCAGGCTTTGAGCCGCTGGATCTACTCGTTGCCGTTTATATGCTTGCCATGCAGATACGCAGGGGCGAGGCGAAGGTGGAGAACGAATACACACGCGTGGTCAAGCGTGAGGGTAACGAGAAGGCGAAGCGAATAATGGAGACGGTTTTTGAGCCCTGTGACGTCGGCTGGCGTGGTTTCCCCGTTATACCCGGCAGTGGCCTCACGTTAAGAGATGAGTTCGCCGCGTACGATGCGCGAAAACGGTACGAAGACGATTTGAGCACGTTGCCCTGCGATTATAAAGAGCCGGAAGGCTGTCGCTGTGGCGAAATCCTGCGTGGGATAGTGGATCCAGACGAATGCCCGCTCTTCGGTACGGGTTGCACGCCGCAGCATCCTATAGGACCCTGCATGGTCTCACGCGAAGGCTGCTGCAATATTATGTTCCGATACGGCACATTGTAGGGGTGAAGGAACGTGACCTCTGCCGTGCGTACCCTGAAAACTCATGCTTCCGTACCCGCTCACCGTTTTCACCACTGCAAACTCGCTCGTTTTCAAACTCCAGCCATGGACTCGCTTACTATCGCTAATAAAAGATTTCTAAGCTTTTAATAGCCGTTTAAGCAAATGAAATTTTGGTACAGCTTTAAATACCTGCGGATTTTTGTTTGTTCTGTTACAAATTATCGTGACGGTTCGGACGGAGGACACATAAAAAATGAAACTGAAGGCTAAAGAAAAAGAAGCGAAAGCAACGCAATCTTTTCTGAAGAGCGGTTTATGCGCGGCACTGGTCGTGAGTCTTGCGCTCATGGCGTTTACCATGACGGCAAATGCCGGGGTTATTAACGTGCCCGGCGACCAGGCCACCATCCAGGCGGCGATCAACGCGGCGGGCACCGGCGATACGATCATTGTGCATGACGGCACGTGGAAGGAGAACCTCGTGGTGAATAAGTCAGACATCGTCATTCAATCAGATAACGGCTCCGCGGTTACCATCATCAGCTCGAACCAGACGAACACGACCGTGGTCGACATCACCGACCAGACGAACGTCACGCTCGACAACTTCACGATTCGGGATGCACACGGCACCTCTGGATCTGTAGCGGGCATCTACATGAAAAACGCGACCGAGTGCACCATCTCGAGCAACATCGTGACAAACATCTCCGGGAATAAATCTCACACCCACGGCATCTTTCTGTATTCCTCAACTCGGTGCAACCTGACCAGCAATCTCGTGACGAACATCTCAACCACGGAGAATACCCAAGCCTACGGCATCCGACTGCGTTTCTCAGACAACAACACGTTCAGCGCAACCACCGTTTCGAACGTTACGGCAGATGACAACACGTATGGCATCGCAACTTTACAATCAAACAATAACACGTTCAGCTCAACCACCGTTTCGAACGTTACGGCAACCACCCTCAACGCTTTTGGGATCAGTATTGGATTTTCTTCAGATAATAACTCCTTCGAGATACGCACCGCTGTTTCGAATGTTACTGCAAACCAAGGTGCTACGGGCATTGACGTAGATTCTGCAGCGAAGAACCGGTTTGATATCACCTTGGTTTCCGGGATCAGAGGTAAGTATGCCTCGGGCGTTGCCCTTATCGATCCTGAAACACAAGAGAACGTCTTTAACGACACGACAATTAGCACGCTCAGGGCAACCGAGACCGTCCGCGGTGTTTCCGGATATAGTGTAATAAACAACCGGTTTACCGACACGGCAATTGCCGATCTCTCCTGTAGCAAGGCTTATGGCGTTTACCTCGACCGTGATGCGGACAACAACACCTTTACCGGCACGTCCATCTCAAATCTCACGGCCGTCAACGATACCTACGGCGTTTATCTCGAAGAGGCAAACGACAACAACTTCACCGGCACGATCGTCGCCAATCTCTCGTGCAACCAATCGTACGGCATCTATATGGAAAAATCGGATAACAACTCGTTCAGCGACACTGCCGTCTCTTCACTTAACGCGACCGATGACGCCTTCGGCATCTATCTGTATGAATCAAGCAGCAACAGCTTCAGCTCCAGCACTTCCGTCTCCAATGTTACGGCAACGGGACCCAACGGTCTAGCCTGCGGCATCGTTCTGTCTACTTGGAGCAACAACAACACCTTCGGCTCCAGCACCGCCGTCTCCACTATTATGTCAACCAACTACGACGCCTATGGCATTTGGCTGTCTTTTGCAAACAACAACACCTTCAGCTCCAGCACCGCCATTTCCTCTGTTTCAGCACAATGGCAGGCCTACGGCATCGTTCTGGGTTCTTCAAATAACAACACCTTCAGCTCAACCACCGTTACCAACATTAGGGCAACCGACTGGAAAACCTACGGCGTTTCTCTGTCGCTTTCAAGCAACAACAGGTTTAACCCGAGCACCGCTGTTGCCAACATTATGTCAACCAACAACGACGCCTACGGCATCATGCTCAAAACTTCGAGCAACAACAACACCTTCAGTTCAACCACCTCCGTTTCCAACATCAGCGCAAACAAGACCACCTCCGGCGTCTCTCTCACTTCTAATTCAGACAACAACTCCTTTACCGACACCACCGTTGCCAATCTTGCGTGCAACCAATCGTACGGCATCTCTCTGAGCAATTCAAACAACAACTCGTTTACTACCACCACCGTTTCCGACCTCAACGCATCGATATACGCGACCGGCATTGGCCTTGTGCTATCAACTAACAACAACTTCAGCGGCCGCACCACCCTCACTGACCTTAATGCAGTCAATGCTGCAACTGGCATCTTCCTCTTTATTTCATGCTCCAACTCCTTTGAGACGACGTTCGTTTCGTACCTCGACGCAACCTCCGGTGACGCCATCGGCATTCAGCTCACCGGGAGCTCGCACGACAATCTATTCAGCGGCACCATGTCAATCTCACAGCTCACGGCATCAGACGAAAGTAAAGGCGTCGACGTGATCGCCTCTAACAATAACCGGTTCAACTCGGACAAGGTCATCTCGCAGCTTGTTGCGGGTACTGACGCTTACGGTATCTATCTGTCAGGGGCAGACCTCAACGAATTCTACGGGTTCTCCATTTTCGGCTTAACCGCTGCTGGAACGACGACGACCTACGGTGTTCACATCGAGTCAGGGAGCGATAACAATACGATCGCGGAGGGTGAGATTCGGGACAACAACCACGGGATATGGATCGAAGACTCGTCCGGCAACACGATCATCCGCAACATGATCATCAACAACTCAAACAATGGAGGCGGGGATACGGGTGTGCATGTCAATGAGAATTCCGATTGGAACAGGATAAACGAGAACTGCTTCTACGATAACGTGCTACAGGCATATGACGATGGAGCACATAACAACTGGGATCGGAACTTCTGGTCGCCGCCACCGGGCGTAACGGGTGATTACACGATACCTGGAGGGGCGGGAGCGAAGGACTACCATCCCTTGAGCTACTGCCCGATGTGTCCCCAGAAAATGCCTGTACTCACGCCAGTAGGAATCCTCGCATTGCTGAGCGCACTTTCGGTCGTCTTCGCCGTGAGCATACGGATGAGAAGAATGAAGGAGGAGTAAGCACTCCTCCGGTTTTTATTTTTGGACGATGTGAAGAACGCACGCGCGTTTGTTACGGAGTGGTATACGCATAATTATCACGGGACGCGTGCTTTGTCGTCGTGATCCTGCCAGTGCCATACAGTAACCGTTTTGCTCTCTCCTTTCTACTACGTGACGCATCGATCGATGTGGGCGAACGGCATAGCAAAATGGCAGTTCGCTCGAAAAAAAGCAACAGAAAAATTTTTATCCCTTGCTACTATTATTGATAAGGTGAGGGAAGTGGAAGTGATAAGGGTAAAATGGCAAAGGAGAAAAGCCGGCCGCGAGTGAAGAAAGTAAGATCGGCGTGCGAACGGGTAAATGAAGCGTTCTCAAAAATATCTAACTTAGAGGGAACGGTCCACGATGGATTTAAAAAAATCTATAAAAATAGGCCTGTTCTCACACTCATTCTCGCAATACTCTTTTTTGTCGGTGTTGCGTTCTTTCACGGTTATGTCCATGTCCTGGTAGCAGACTGGCTCCATGAAGATCCCGGGCAGCAGGACAATATAGTGGAGGACATAATAGAACCGGAAAAAACCCTTTACCGCCTGACAACCGGTGACGACGCGTATATCCAGATCTGGGAACCATGCACGAGTCGTAGCGCCCCGGATAAGGGGTGGCTAATCGCTGAAAATCCCTTTTACAAGCTCAGCATCAATCTTGACTACAGTTACTATCTGATCTTTGACAAGGTGCACGACAAGGATATTCTGGTTTATGACGATTCGGTCACGAGCGAGATCGATATGCTCACCGGCTGTGACCTTGGTTTTGGCGATCATAACGGAGATAACCCCCTACACTATGCAACCACCGCGCTCTATGATATCGACGGATTAGCGTATGAGATAGCCTATGAAGATGAAAAGCGGGGCTTTGTGCTGATCAATACCCAGGGATGGGATACACGCCAGAAAGAGGTGGAGAAGGGGTATGACGTGGAAGCAGAGGTTATGTTCGGCATATTTGCAGATAAGCCGTACTTTGTTAACGCCGTCGAGCTCACCAACTTACAAAAGATGGGCTATGTCTACCAAAACCCCTATAAGGACCCTGATGAAATTGTGCAATCTTGGGTCCTGTTTGATGACTACCGATCGACCTGCATGCAAGGCGGGGACAACTCACATGGCGATACCTGGGGTCCACCGTTACTCTACAACGTCACCACGCTCAGTCGAACCGAGCGAAAGCCATGGCACGTCGGCTCCGCGGCGTTTTCCAAGATGTTCCCCAACCATATCATCCTTGGTGATAAGATCGGCGGTGGCATCATCTTCTCGTTACCCGACGGCATATTCCGGTTTGACGACCGTTTGGGGGCCTATGGTGATCAGATCGTGGGAGAATTCATCATCAATGTAGACGAGCCCCAAGAAGCTATCACATTCACCGTGAATCCGGTAAACGAGCTCCTATTCTTCTATGATTTCCTCGAATTCAACACCGTTGATGGCTACAAGGAACTGATGGAAAGTACCTGCGAGAAGTACGGTGTGGAATATCCCAACGAAACGCTCGATGCCCACAATTGGAGAACGAAGCGATATGCGTACGTGATAACCCTCGTGGATCACTGGTATGACGCAGAGACAGATCGAGTCTCAGCGGAAGCGTGGACGTTGGCTGACCAAGGCCTTGCCGATTTTTACGTGTATCAAGAAAGAGTACGCACAGAGATGGAAAAAACCACGCCGCTCGCTTCTCACTAAAAACTCGCTTTATTATTCTAGCTCTTACGCCTCAGCACCATGTAAGCCACTGCCAGTAAGCCACCAATAGCAACGAGTACTTCAAATCCTGGCGTGGGGAACTCAAATCCGCTCTCGGGTTCTTCAGGTATTTCTGGCGTTGATGGTGGGCTTGGGCTTGGTGTCGGTACTATCGTTGTTGCTGTTGGAAGTGGCGTAGGTGTTGATGTAGATCGCAAGGGGAGATTTGGATCCAACGGAAAGGGATCATCGCCATCTTTGAACCCGTCTCCGTCTGTATCAGCGTTGTCCTTATCGGTCCCGAGAATCAACTCCTGGAGATCGCTGAGGCCGTCATCGTCTGAATCTGCATGAGTGCCACCACCTCCTCCTGACTTTGAAGGTTTTTTCGGCGTCACCGAGCCAGACACTGAAAAGACACTGTAATGCGAGATATTTGCCCAGACGTAATGTTCTGCGGGGTTAACGCCACCGATGGGTATCTCCTCCCATTCCTCAGCCGTTTCATTAAAATACCGCAGCCGTAATGAGCTCTCATCGATATCTCCTAGTTCTGTTTGGTCATAGTATACCCTCACGAGCACCCATTCAGTGCTCTTCGCCACGTTTTCGCTGACGTCCGCATAGACATAGCCGCCGACATTTTCGCCATTACTGTCCTCAGGAATACCCTCTGGTGGGATCCCGGCTTTTTGGACACGCATCGAGCCGGCAAAGTAATCCTCCTTTGCACTAATGTCAAAGTCAACGTCTGACGTTTCGGCAATTACCGTGAGCGTTTTGCTATCCTTTATACCGACGAGATTGCTATCGCTATAATCTGCGCCCATCACGAGGTCCGCAATTCGTTCTTCACCGTCGATTTCGTAGGTTATTCCATTTATCGTTAGAGTTCCCGCCGATATGACTCCGTCCGTCACAATCGCATTAGCTACGGTAACGTCATGCAACGTCGTCCTAACTACCACACTACTGGTTATTACCGACTCGGTTATAGTGGAGCCAGAAATGGTTGAGTTAATGATCGCAGATCCATTTATCGTTGAATCATTTATTGAGGATGTAACGAGCGCTGAATCCTCTATGGTTGAATCGACAGATTCAGAATCAACTTCACCGCGAACGATTGTCCGTGTTTCAATACTATCTTTCACGGTGGGCTCGCCCCGTGAATGCGCTTCTACGATCGCTCTGTAAATACCTGGCTCCGGATCGCCGACGCACAGCTCGATCGTTTCGTAATCACGTTCACCCGGACCAAGCGAAACTGTATCTGGTTCCAAAACTAACGTAGTGGGATCATCACCACTCGAATTAGTCAAATCGAAGGTATCGGGGGTGTTTCCAAGGTTCTCCACCACAATAGAGTACGTCGCGTTTCCGTTATCGATGACCTGCAAAGATGGCGTGATAATCTCGGATACAGATAGACTCACGCCATAAATGATATCCTCCTGAATGTACCACGTGTTATTAAAGATGGTCTTCTCGGCATCTGGTGATGAATGAATAAAGACTTCAAAATAATAGTTGGAAGCTGCATCGTTGTCTGCTATCGTATTGTTCGTCGAGGAATATAACGATACGCCAAAATAGCTTGAGGAGAGTGTATTCGCCGATATGTTGTTCAGACTGGAATTAAACAAAGAGATACCGTCATAGGTGTTCGAATCTGCTAGGTTTCTCGAGAGCAAATTATTATTGGATAAATATAATAGGATACCATGAATCTTATTTGAGTTAACAACGTTCCCGGTTAATTGTGTGTCCTCGGTAAAGAGCAGGCCGATACCTATCCAATTAAAATAAGCAGTATTATTTTTGATCGAGCAAGAGGTGCAGTTTGAGAGGCAAATACCAAATATGTTGTTAGTATATACAGAATTGTTGGAAATGTTGTTACTGCTGCAGAGGTCCAATAAGAAGATCCCGTGAGCATTGTTATGATGTATCGAGTTAGAAAAGATTTGATTATCGCTCGTGTTACCGCCTAACCGAATGATGCCTAAGCCATACTGATTTGAAAATAACTCATTATGAGATACGGTGTTCTCACGACTCGAATGGAAGAGCGAGATACCACTCATCTCATTGAAGCTCGCCGCATTGTTGGTAACGATATTGTTGTTTGTATCGTTCGCGAGAGAGATTCCGGAATATTTGTTGTAACTCACGGTATTACTTTCTAGGGTATTATGATGCGTATCGTGCGCGAGGGCGATACCGGCACCGGCATTTGAATTGACCTTATTACCCTCCACAATGTTGTAGCTGCTCGTGCCAGAAAGTTCGAGACCACTAAAGTACTGTGAGTGACTAAAGTCGTTAGACCCGATAAAATTACCCATAGCATTGACAACGAACAGGCCACTATTATAATTAAACGTGGCAGAATTGTTGATCACCGTATTGTTGTCACACGAATCTGATAGTGCTATTCCGTCACTGTTATAATCAAAATTATTATCTTCTAGAGCATTAAAGCTCCCGCCATAGGGATAAAAATAGGCACCATATTGGTTGAAATTCGCGGTATTTCTTGTTATACTGTTATGACAGTTGTCAACATATAACGAAATACCAAACCAGCTGTTAGAACTAGCAATGTTGTTGGTTATGGTGTTGTTATTGTTATAACCCCAAAGAAACACGCCAGAGAATGTATTGTATTTCAAGGAGTTGTTACCAACGAAGTTATCATGGGAGTTATCGTATAGGAGAATTCCGTACGTATTAGAGTGTGCGATGGAATCAGAAACGGTATTTCCCGTCGAGCCGATGAAAATGATACCAATATAGTTGAAACTCGCGTTCGTATCACTTATCACGTTATTGCTACTCAAACTTAAGGGAGTGCTGCCTGCGGTGATTTTGGGGATGCTCCGTGGCGCGTTTAGAGCGTTTGTTCTGTAGTCACATCCCCCGTACCGGGCAACTCTGGTGAAACTTGCATTGGTAGGTCCGACAGTGAGATATTCGCGTGTTAGATCGCTCTCATGATTATCCGATGCACCTTGTGCTCCGGTTAAAGAATTCACCGCAGCGATGCCATAAAAATTGGATCTCAGAATAGTGCTGGTAACGTGATTGGAAGACGAAGCGAGATAGATACCGGCTTTCCCGTCCCCTGTAGCGCCTTCTATGGTAAAGCCGCTTAGGATCACATGATCATCAGTAACGGTGAAGACATGGTCGCTCGCGTTTGCCGCCTCAACAACGGTGTCAAGCGGATCTCCAGAGGAGGATCGTATTGTTACCGATTTGTTCACCACCACGTTTTCGCTGTAGGTTCCGGGATCGACTTCGATGATGTGACTATCGTTGGTGTTGGAATCGGCAATCGCTTCTTGAATCGAAGAGAAATTCATGGAGGTATTCAGGTTATGGACGGGGGAAGCGCTCGTTACGGTCACTCTACCCGTCTGACTTCCAGCCTCACGCTCGACCGGCAGGTCTGAATGCCCATGGTCAGCAACAGTAAAAGGCAAGAGCCCTACGGCCAAAAGAACAACGAGGAGTCCGAGGCAACCAAGAAGCCTTCTTTTCGTCTTCATACACCCATTAACGCTTTTCAGTTTACCACCCTTTGCGTGGAGATACGGTGTTGTGTCTATGCTACTCAGTGAGAGAGCCACTTAGAATAGAAGAACGCACCCAGGAATGTTACCCTTTTCTTCTTTGGTTGGGGCCGCGAAGCCCCTCATCGCAATTGCCATGAACTGTGATAACATTCTATACGCCCGCTTAAATACCTTTCTATCTCCACACTTTTCCGTGAAGAACCGAAAGATTTAAATGACTGCGAACTATTTTTGGTTCTGGAGGGAAATAGCATGGCTTTGTGCAAATGTGGAAGAACGCTGGTTATGAACCGGAAGGGAGAGGAGGTTTGCAATCCAGCGGAAGGCGGATGTGGTTTGCCCTCAGATGCTTGCGAGTGTATACCCAGACCCCCACCGATAGGTGGAACAAAACCCCCAATCATGCCCCCACCACCCTTTTATAGTGGTGTGGAGTGTATGGGAATGCTCAGAGCGCTACAGGCGTCACAGAACCTCAGCGAATCGGAAAAGATGATAGTGGGCACTGTAAGGGAGGTATTCAACGACTTTTTAAATGCGGTATACCCCTACCGGGACTATTCTTCGACCCCGACGGGCATTTCTGGTCCCGTGCGTGACCTAAAGACCGCTGCTGAAGAAAAAGAGGATTTATCGAAGTTCGCCGAGAAGCTCAAGACAGAGATCGCCGAGAAGCTCAAGACAGAGATCGCCACACTCAAGAAAAGAGGCTGAGCTGGGTAGGTTAGGCAACTATCTATCCATCCGTCGAACCCCTGATATCAGAAGAGCTTTTTGAGGCCGGGTAGTGTACTTTAGGTTACCATCGAGAGCGTTGCACACGTTCGTTGTCCCAAGCGATGAACCTTCTCAACTTTCACGCTTCATTGGAATTACGGCGAACCAGAAGTGACGAGAGGTGACGTATACACGAATAGATTTTGGCAGAAGCGGCGATTGCTACTGTGCAGCGCCATGCCATAGGAACCCAAGAAAGACGAGCATGACGAGCATCAACGGCTGGAGTTATTGTCTTATCGTCCTGCACAGCTTTTCTGTTACTCGCATGCCGTTCGAGCTTACATAAGTATTATTTATTGTAGCGTGAAATATGTTAGTGAGCGAGCGATTCGATTACACGTTTACGAGGCTACATTTCTTGTTCCACACGGGGACTAGCGGGGGTGATGAGTGCATGCGCATGGAAGTGGCAAAAAAAGAAGAAATCGTGCAGCGATGTGTCGAGATGCTGGAAGAGATAATAAGCGATATAACCGTTCCACGGAACCTAAGGCGCTCGACGGGCGATTTGAAGGATAAACTCCTGAACGATGACGCCTCACTGGCCGTGCGCGTGGCAGCGGTGATCTCCGATCTGGACGAACTAACCGCCAACCCCAATATCCCATCTCATACAAGAGCGCTGGTGTGGAGCATCGTAAGCCAGTTGGAAACGATTTCGGTTGAAGACTGAGTAGAGTGAAAACGAACAGAAATGATAACAATAGGACTCGCGGGGAAGCCAAATTCCGGCAAATCCACCCTTTTCAAAGCTTCTACGCTCGCGGACGTTGAGATTGCGTCCTATCCCTTCACCACCATCGCACCCAATACCGGCATCGCTTACGTAAAGGTAAACTGCCCGTGTCAGGAAGACGCGATTAAGGAGGCGACAGGCGGCAAGGAGTGCGGGAACTGCATTGACGGGTTTCGATTCGTGCCGGTGGAGCTCCTGGATGTGGCCGGACTGGTCCGGGGCGCACACGAGGGAAGAGGTCTGGGCAACGAGTTCTTAGACCAGCTCCGGCAGGCCGAAGCGATTATACATGTCGTCGACGCCTCCGGGGGCACGGATGTGGACGGCAATGTGGTGGATCTCGGCAGTCACGACCCGCTCGAAGATATCCAGTTCTTCAAAGCGGAGTTGAACCTGTGGGTCTACGGGATAATAAAGAAGAACTGGCGTAAGATCGAGCGCAGGGCGGAATTAGAAGGCCTGAAGATCGAGCGGCTGCTTTCCGAGCAATTAGCCGGCGTGGGCGTGACGGAAGAGCACGTGCAGATGGCACTCCTGGAATCCAAGAGTTTAGACCGGGCTAAATTCAAGTCCTGGACTGATGATGACCTGAAAGAGCTGGCGCTGGCGCTGATACGAAAGAGCAAAAAGATGCTCATTGCGGCGAACAAGGCTGACGTGGCGCCGGAGGCGAACATAAAGCGGCTGAAGGAGGTAAGCGAAGAGAACGAAGAGCCCGTGATTCCCTGCTCTGCTGCTGCGGAACTCGCGTTGCGAACCGCTGCGAAGAACAAGATCATTTCCTATCTGCCCGGTGCTGCTGATTTCGACATTTCGGGCGACCCCTCGGAGAAGCAGAAGAAAGGGCTGGAGAAGATACGGGAGTTCAGTCATGCCCATGGCGGCACTGGTATCCAGGAGATACTCAATCGTGCGGTCTTCGAGTTGATGGATTACGTGGTTGCATATCCCGTCGAGGACGAGCATAAGTTCTGCGATTCCACCGGCCGAATTCTGCCCGATGCGTTACTTTTGAAACGCGGGAGCACCGCCCGAGACCTGGCCTTCGCAGTGCATACGGATATCGGCAAGAGCTACCTTTACGCCGTGGATGCAAGAACCAAGCTCCGGCTCAGCGAGAAGCACGCGTTGGAAGGCAACGACATAGTAAAAATCGTCAGTACGAAATGAGGCAATCGCACCTTAAAAGCGCTGCTCTACCTTCTATTCACCGTGACGTGAAGAGGCAGGGATTGTCGGTAACGATGCCGTTCACTCCGAGCCCGCGTACTCTTTCACAGTCTTCCACTGTGTTTATGGTCCACACATAAATCTCCAATCCGTGCCTCCGTGCATCTGCAACGTAGCCGCGCTCCAATCGAGGATAACGCTGAAAAATGGCATCCGCTTTTGCATCACGTGCCACCGTAACCGGAAAGACGGGCAGCGACGAGAGTATCACCCATGTCTTCAGACTGGGAGCCAGCTCTTTCATCCTGAGCAGCGAGGAATGGTAGAACTAGGTGATAACCACGTTTCGCTCCATCCCCGCCCTTACGATTTCACGCACGACTCGTTCCTCCATCCCGGGTTCTTTCAATTCGATCACCAACTCACATCCAAGCGCCTTGACGAACGAAAGCACTTTGAATAGCGTTGGAATCTGTTCCCCTTGCCCGCATCAAAAGCTCGCAATTGTTCGAGTGTCTGTTCAGAGACCGCCCCGGAGCCATTCGTCGTTCGGTCCAGTGTCTCATCGTGAATGACCACCGGCTCCTAATCGCTACTGAATCGAACGTCAACCTCTACCGCATCGGCACCGCACTCTGCGGCACGCTTTACGGCTCGGAGCGTGTTCTCCGGTTCCTCGGCCCGTGCACCGCGATGCGCTATGGCTCTCAGCATTCTTTCTTTTTAAGAAAAGCCTTTTATTTTTAAGTATGGGCGTAACGAGAAAAGTATGGATAGAGTACCGTGATACACGAGAAATCGCACTGAACAATCCCGTAGCAATAGTGGGATCACCAGGATTGAGGTCAGTGGGTAAACTTGTCGTCGATGTGCTCGTGGAGAGTTTGCAGCCCACGCTATTTGCCGAGCTCTTTTCATACGGGTTCCCCTGCATTTATTATGGCCCCTCGTATCTCGAGGCACCCAGCCATGCGGGTACATTAATCGAGGAGGGGTACGTGGCGAAGCTTCCAAATGTGGCGATCTACGTATTAAAAAACGAACAGCCTGAGGATCCTGAGGAAGAAGCCAACGGGCGGGACATTGTAATAATAAAAGGGTATCAGGCGTATGATGCGTATAATCATTATATGGTCGCGGACAAGCTCACGGACTTGTTTACCGAGCTTAATATAACGCGGGTGATTTCTCTCGGTGCGCAGGTAATAGAAGAAGGCATACGATGCTGCGCGACCGATGTAGGGCTGTTAGAGGAGATGTCCCGCTACGGAATTGAGATGACCCAGGTAGATCGATTTATAGGCTTTTCCGGGCTCGTTACGGCTATAGGGCGTGAGAAGGGTATAGAAGGAGTTTGCTTATTTGCAAGCACGGTGCAGAGC
Organism: Methanomicrobia archaeon; assembly: GCA_016930255.1. Classification (NCBI taxonomy): domain Archaea; kingdom Methanobacteriati; phylum Methanobacteriota; class Methanomicrobia; species Methanomicrobia archaeon. The sequence continues at coordinate 19,599 of JAFGHB010000071.1, forward strand.
TCAACGGATCCTGAATCTCCCGATTTTGGTGCGGCAAAGGAGTTATTGGAGAAGGTAGGCGAGATAGTGAAGTTGGAAGTTGATACAACCGATTTAGAGGCTAAAAGACGGAAAGAGAAGGAACAATTAGAGACAGGTATGGAGCGCGAACGCGAAGAGGAGCTGGCAGAGCAAAGAGAGCGGGAGAGAGAGGAACTGAGCGGATACGTGTGAATCTAATCCGAATGACGAGCGATGCCAACAATGTCAAATACGGATGCATACACACGCGCTTGTAAGGAGATCGCGGAACTCGTAGCGGAACGAGACGTAAGCGATCCGAAGAGTATCAATCGGCTGAAGAAAGAGATCAGCAGTAAATACGGACTGAGCAGCATACCGAGGAACTCGGACGTGCTGAAACTGAGCCAGGACGAATTGAAAGAGCGGTTTAAGCGAAAGAAGATGCGTACGGCTTCTGGTGTCGTGCCCGTTGCGGTGATGACCTCGCCGTTCGCGTGTCCGCATGGTAAGTGCATGATGTGCCCCGGAGGTCCCGCGTCGGTTTTCGAGTCGCCACAGAGCTATGTCGGACGGGAACCGGCAGCCAGTCGAGCAGCGCAACACGGTTTCGAGCCTTACGAGCAGGTGATAGCGCGACTGCACCAGATCGAGGAGATCGGGCACGATTTCGATAAGGTCGAATTGATCCTGATGGGCGGCACGCTCACCGCGAGGCCCCTGGATTACCAGCAGTGGTTTGTGAATCGGTGCCTGGACGCGCTGCAGGACTTTGGAGCCGCACGGGGGCGAACAATACGAAACACGGGCATAACGTTCGAGACAAGACCGGATTGCGCGAATGAGGACGAGATAGACAGGATGCTGGAGCTGGGTGCGACAAAGGTCGAGTTGGGCGTGCAGCAGGTCAGTAACAGGATACTGAAAACGATACAGCGCGGGCATTCGGTCGAAGACTCAATAGCGGCGAACAGAAGAGTCCGAGACAGCGGGTTAAAAGTGGGCTTTCACGTGATGCTCGGCTTGCCAGGCGCTACTATCGAGGACGATAAGGCGATGTTTAACCGTATCTTTCGTGATTCTGACTTCAAGCCGGACTATTTGAAGATCTATCCAACACTGGTGGTTAAAGGCACGCACTTGTACAAGATATGGCAACGAGGCGAGTATGAGCCGATTCGTGAGGACGGCGCGATCGAGATAATCACACATGCGAAACGGATAATCCCGAAATGGGTGCGGATACAACGGATACAGCGTGATATCCCCGCGCAGTTCATAGACGCGGGCGTGAAGAAGAGCAACCTGCGGCAGTTGGTGCATGCGCGGCTGCACGAAGAGGGGATCAGATGCAGGTGCATACGATGTAGAGAGGCAGGTCTTTCCCTGCTGGCAGGACGGATTGCTGACGAACGGGATGCACAGCTTTTATCCGAACGCTACGAGGCGTGCAAAGGGATAGAATATTTTATCTCGTACGAAGACGTTGAGGCGGATATTTTAATAGCGCATCTGAGGTTACGATTCCCTTACGAGCCGCATCGGGTGGAGTTGCAGCACGCTGCGCTGATTCGCGACCTGCACGTCTACGGCGAACTGGTTGGTCTGGGCGAACGGAAAGAGCAGAGCTGGCAGCATCGTGGCTACGGAGCACGGCTGTTACAGAAAGCGGAGGAGACAGCGGTTGACAAAGGATACAAGAAGATGGCGGTGATGAGCGGGATCGGCGTGCGGGACTATTATGCGCGGTTCGGATATCGACGAGAAGGCCCGTTCATGGGGAAGGATCTACGTTGAAGTTTGCTGTGTTCAAACCACACACAATCAACACTCCGATTTTCTTTTAGCGAAAACCTTTTTCTTAACGCTAGATAATGCTTAAACAATTCGTAGAATAGAATAGCGTACGTAGGTAGATGCTGTAACCTGACAGATGATTGACTCGTTTCTTCCGTTGGTATGGCTCTTTGCATTTTCGATGCTCGGCGTGCTCTTAGGTACGATAACGGGTCTTGTCCCGGGCTTCCATCCCAATAATGTCGCTTTCATCCTTCTCTCCATCGCCCCGGTACTCATCGCGGAGCCGCATTTCTTGACCGCTTTTCTCCCTTCCGATCTCTTACTCGTTCTGGTTGCGGTCACCATCCTCGCCGCTTCCGTGGCGCACACCTTCTTGAGTTTCATCCCCGCGGCCTTTATCGGCGCGCCCGAAGGAGATACCGCACTCGCCTTGCTACCGGCACACCGCTTACTGCTCGAAGGTCGTGCCTACGAAGCAACTGCACTCTCGGTAATCGGCAGTTTCGGCGCGGTTATATTCTCGTTCCTCCTCATCATACCGTTCTATTACCTCTTCTCAGCGCTTCACTTCTACGAACTTCTCCAGAGTTTGATGCTCTACCTCCTCATCGGGCTATCCGCGCTGCTCATTCTCACGGAGAGCTTCAGCGAACGGATGGAAGCGCACCTGGCTATTCTACTTTCCTCCTTCGTCTTTTGCCTCTCCGGATTGTTTGGCTATGTGATACTGGACATGCCGGTGCATGCGCCCTTCTTCTTCCGTTCCACTATGCTCTTTCCTGCACTTACCGGATTGTTCGGGCTCTCAACCATTTTCTTCTCGCTGCTTTACACGCCTGAGATACCGGAGCAGGAGATAGCAGAGCCTGTGATTGGTGCTGGCGACACCGTAAAATCCATTCTATCCGGCTCGGCGTTCGGCTCCCTGGTCAGCGTCCTGCCCGGGATCACCTCTGCACACGCGACCGTAATGGCAATGCTCGCACGGCGGAACAGAGAGCCAGAACAGGTAATCTTGACCCTGAGCGGGGTCAATACGGCCAACGTCATTTTCTGCATCGAAACGCTCTTTATTATTTCACGTGCGCGCAGCGGGGCGACGATCGCGATAAGCCGTATCCTGGACGTTCAACCGTGGGAAGGCACCATTCCGCCATCCGCATTGGTTTATCTGCTCATTGCCGTGCTAATCGCAGCCCCTTTCTCGTTCTTCATTACCAAGTATATCGGAAGGCAATTCGCTTTGCAATTCACAAGACTGCCGTATCGAACGTTGCTGAGCGGCATAGCCCTATTCCTCGTTGCGCTCGTATTTATGTTTACCGGCGCCTTAGGCTTGTTGGTTCTTCTTGTCGGCACCTGCATCGGGCTTATTCCGATCCACTTTGGCGTAAAGCGGAGCAACGCGATGGGCGTGCTCCTTTTGCCGATCACCATCATGCTATGGCAATTATAATATACGAATACGGCGGCTTTGCACCTAAAATACTAACCTTGGATGAATAAAGGTGCAGCCGTATGATTGAAAGTGCTAACGAAAAATTTAGTGCAAAGCCTATAAAACTGTTAAGTAAACCAAAAAAGGTTACACATCGATGTATTCGTTTTTATGAGTCCTCTTTTCTTTCTTTTTCTGTAAAGGAGGA
>JAFGHB010000072.1 GCA_016930255.1 Methanomicrobia archaeon
ATTTGATTATAGAAGGAGTAAGAAGAGATGTCTACAGTAACAGCAGCAACAAAAGGGAAGGAAAGTAAATTGGTTCCATTGGCGGTAATAATAGCGGCTTTAACTGGTCTTCTTATAAGTATTATAGCTGCACGTGCCTCATTGCCCGCAAATCTCTATTATGTGGCAGTTATCTCTCTCCTTGTTACTATTTTTGCTCTTCTCATTTATGGATTTTTGGCACATCAGATCTATGATTTTATCAAAAAAAGAAGAGAAATAATGAAGTGTAATGCTCTCGCAAGGAAATACTTCGGCGAGTTTAAACACTTTACAGAGATATTTGGTGAATTTGTGAACCAAAGTAGGAGTGATAATATTCCATACGCTTTAAAAGATTTATTCGGGAATCCGGCATTTAGAGGTGTATCGTATCTAAGAACTGATGACTTTTATAATCTATTTAATTGTTACAAAGAAAGACTTAAGCGTTTTGACAGAACTAAGGAAGACTTTTCTCTTCTTGTAAATGAATTTGACTCAATTTTAGATATATACAACAAGCACTGCATCGTTGAGCCAGTAAGAGAAATTAGAGCTATTGGTCGAGAAAAAGTTGATGAGCAAACTAAAGAGAATTATAAGAAGCAAAAAGTGACGTATGAGCGATTTATCGGGAACTATGTAGATTTTGGGAAGAAGCGAAACGGAGAATTTGGTGAAAGAATATTTAGGGAATATTTTGAAATGCCCGAAGAATTGTAAGAAGCTCTCGGATTAGAGTTAATACCCTTTCTTGTGCGTACTAGAATGTGAAGCTAATATGAAGGTCATACTGCACGTGGACATGGACGGTTTCTTCGCCGCAGTCGAAGTGCGAGAGAACCCGGACTTGAAGGGCTTACCCGTGATCGTCGGTGGTCGAATCCAGCCGAGAGAGGAGAAAGCCGCCGAAGAAGGCGAGAAGCGTTTTAGAGGCGTTGTGAGCACCTGCTCATACGAAGCGCGAGCATACGGTGTGCATTCCGCAATGGCGCTCTCTCAAGCGTACAAACTCTGTCCCGATGCCGTTTTCCTCCCCGTGAATATGACGCTCTACAAGCAGGCATCCGCGCGGATAATGGATATTTTGAGGACGTACGCGGCTAAATTCGAGCAAGTGAGCATTGACGAGGCGTATCTCGACATTAGCACCAGAGTGCACGACTGGGACGAGGCGCGAGCGTACGCGCAGGCGATAAAAAAGGAGATACTGGAGCAGGAAGGATTGACGTGTTCAATTGGCATCGCACCGAACAAGATCATCGCAAAGATCGCTTCTGATTTCGTCAAACCGGACGGCCTGACCGTTGTCGAGAACGAGCATGCACGAGCATTCCTGGCGCCCTTACCCGTGAAGAAGATCCCGGGCGTGGGCCCGAAAACTGCCGAGCTGCTGAAACAGAGGGGCATCGAGACGATACAACAACTTGCGCGCTGTGACGTGCAGGAACTCGTCACGCAGTTTGGCAAATACGGGTGGCGGCTTCATCAGGTGGCGCGAGGAGTGGACGAAAGCGAAGTGGAAGAGAAATGGGAGCGGAAATCGTTAAGCCGCGAGACAACGCTTGACGAGCACACCAGCGACCTGGGCATCATAAACCAGCATATCGAGACCTTAGCAGAAAGCGTTCATGGCCACCTACTGCGAGAAGGGTTCTTATTCAAAACGGTCGCGATAAAAGTCAAGTTCGACGACTTCACCGTGCATACGCGGGCTAAAACGTTCAGGGCTATCCATTCGGACGTGCCCACGGTTACGAAAACGGCGAAACAATTGATGCAGACCGTCATTCGTGAAAAAGGGGAGGGAAAGCAGGTACGATTGGTCGGCGTGCGTGTGTCCACGTTGGGTGTGCTTGACGCGAAGCAAAGACGGATCGTGTAATACCCGGGCAGTGAAAATGGGACTGTGTAAGACAAAAACAGGGATGCTTGTGATTTCGGATTACGTGGTGCAAAATATCTGGCAAGCTATTTATAGGTATGCGCCTTAGGGGTGTACGGGCAGCAAAACCAAGAGGAGATGAAAAGAATGGCACAGGCAAAAAATGGCGATACCGTTAAGGTGCACTACACAGGCAAACTGAAGGATGGCTCGATATTTGATTCCTCAATCGATCATGACCCGCTGGAATTTACTATTGGCGAGGGTCAGGTGATCCCCGGCTTTGAAGAAGCGGTCCTCGGCATGGATCTGAACGAAACGAAAACGATCGATATTCCTGAGAATAAAGCGTACGGTCCATACCATGAGGATCTGGTGGCGGAGGTTGATCGGAGCCAGCTCCCGGCAGACCTGGAACCAGAAATCGGACAGCAGCTAGAAGGCCGCCAACCGGATGGCCAGGTAGTAGTAGCCACGGTAATTGGTGTATCGGAATCGAACGTGACGTTAGATGCTAACCATCCCTTGGCTGGAAAGGACCTCACGTTTGAGATCCAGCTCGTCGCGATCTATTAAATAAACTACTCGTTTCGTCTCGGGCATGTGGATGGATAGATAGGCAGGTAATGGGCTCTAGGGTTTGTTTCGACGGATACTACACGACACGAGACCCAGGCAATAGAATAGAAAAAATCAATCTACTACACGTACCTACGGCAGGTAAGGTAAAGTAAAGTAGAGGTTCAGGAATCCGTGAGGATCCGTGCGACTATGCCCTGTATATCCTTTGCGATCGCTTCCTTCGCTCTATCACCTGCTAGGATAACCGTATTATCAAAGTAATCTTTAAGGGCCAGATACCGCTCCCGGACTTTCTCCAGCCGCTTCTCCTCCTCGAACAGTTCGATGTTATCTCGATTTTTGACGATTCGATCCCGACACACTCGTGGCGGCGTGTCGATAATAATGGTGAGATCCGGCGATCTAAACCGTGCGTTGATCTGCTTTAAAAACTCGACGTCGTTATCCACGGAGCCAAACGCTAAGGATGACAGAATGTACCGGTCAGAGATGACGATTTCATTTGCCTGCAGCGCTGGTTCGATCTCTTTCTCCAGGTGCTCCGCACGATCCGCCGCGAAGAGCAATTGTAATGCGTACAACAGGAACTTCCGGTCACGTTTAAGCGCAGACCTTATCAGCTCTCCAATCGGCGAAGTGGTCGGTTCCTTGGTCAGCATAACCTTTTCATTGTTCTCTCGAAGGTGCTCTGCCAAAAGCGCAGCCTGCGTTGACAATCCTGAGCCATCCAAGCCTTCAAAGACGATCAACCATCCCTTCTTCCTGGTCATCATGCATTACATCCCTATAGCAGCTCCCACTATTTAAAGCCAAGAAAATCATTCCGAACCCGATTCGGAAACCTCTGAACGGTCAAGCTCTTGCTTCTGGAGCTCGTTGGCGAACCAGACCGTGCGCTGCGGGAAGGCGATCTCTATCCCCTCGTCCTCTAACGCTCTCTTTATCTTCCAGAGCAGCTCCTTTTTCACACTATACCACTCAGTAGACGGTACCCATAATCGCACGACGATGTTAACCGCGTTATCGCCGAGGTTATCCACAAAAATATCGCCCGTTGGGCTTTTAAGGGTGAGCGGGTGCTCTTCACTGAGATTCCGTATGATTCCTATGGCCTTATCAGCGTCGTCGCTGTATCGTATCCCCACGATATACTCGACCCTCCGGGCTGCATGCTCCACGTAGTTCGTTATATTGGTCGTGAAGACCTTTTCATTGGGCATCCGCACGTATAACCCGTCAAAAGTTCTTAACGTGGTCGAAATAACGCGGATGTCTTCAACCACTCCCGCAATTCCCGCTATGTTGACCGACTGCCCGATTTTCATCGGTCGCTCGATCATCAAGAAGAGCCCGGCTATCAGGTTGCCCACGACACTCTGACTCGCTATACCGATTACTATGCCTGCAATACCACCCGCAACCAGCAAACCAGAGAGCTTGATCCCGAGTATTGGAAGAACAGCGAGCACCGCAATAACAATGATACCGTAATAAACGACTTTGGTGATCACCTCGATGTGATACTTGTCTACCTTATCCCGAAGGCACCTTTTAATATTGAGCGTTAAGCCTTTTGCTATGGCGACCGTAATAATAAGAATCACGAGAATTCTAAGGAGATCCAAGAGTGTGACGTCACCGTAAACCACCGTTTCGAGTATCATAAGCCCCACCCCATCAAAAATTTCGTTGATGTAACAGTGAGCTTCTTTGCGGTGTACAGTTCCATGGACTTCTTCATTCCTTGTTCTACGGGCGCGTCAACAAAATCCGTCTCTGCAATTTTCCCGTGCATAATTTTCATGGTCGCCTTCATCGCGACGCGGGCATCGTTATAATACATCTTCATCCCGTAGGCGTTGAAGACGGCTTTCGTTACTTTTACCCACTCTCTGGTCGTATTGGTTATGCTGAGTTCTATAACGCCCTCACAGAGCGGATCAACGGCGGGTAGAGAGGAATAAACGTTGCTGCTCCAGTATTTGCAAATAACGCCATTTCGCGGATCGCCATAGAGCGTGAACTTCTGCCGTGCGAGTGTGAAGATATCAAGGACTTCAACGACGGTACCCGACGATATGAAAACGCCTATCTCTATGGGATACGTAAGGAAGATTTCTTTCGTCTGCGCGGGTTCGACCAAAAGCGTCTTATCTAACTCGACAAGAAGAAACGAGGTCAGTTCCGTGGGCTTGTGCATCGGCTCGATGGGGTTAATGAGCACGTGACCAGTGCGAGCCAGAACAATTTTATCCACGCGTGCACCGCCGGATACGCTCTGGTAAATGAAGTTCTCTCCGTCCTTTTCAAGGGATAGCGAGACACCGCTTTCCTCAAGTCCGAAAGGAATATTATAGTAGCCGTACATGAGACCTCTTGCGAGATATTCTAATGTAGTTCTAACTATAAAGACTTTAGCAAAGGAAGGATTACATTTGTATGCTGAGTTACTATTAGAGCACAGCGGACTGACGATAAAAGCGTGCGCCCCATTTACCAATAGTATTAGCATAGATACGTTTAATTCGTAATTTCGGCCATTTCATTAACTATGAGAAGATGAACGAACGGATGACAAAAGTACATCCAAACTGAAAGTATGAAGTAAGCGAAACTAATATGTTCGACGAGAACAAACGTAAAGAAAAAGGGACGGGTTACGGTAACAGACAGGGGCGATGACGAACGGTACTGAAGAAGGTTTTGATAATCTCGTAGGGTTTAAAGAGGAGATCGAGCGTATCCGGACGACTATAGTGGAGTTCGAATCGGGGCGGAAATCGAATATAGCGATCATAGCAGAGCCTTTCGCGGGACGAACCACGCTGGTCAATGCGGTAGAGAAGATGACCGTTCATAAGGTAACGAAACTGCTCTTATCATCACTGATCAAGAATAAAGATGCGGTACGGTTACCGGAAGAGTTAAAAGGCATCGTGATCGTTGATCATTGCCATTTCCTTTTTACGCGCGCGATCGGTGGTTTTGACATTCTCGATGAGTTCTTGAAATCCGTCTTATCCTCGGATAACCTGTTCATAACGACCTGGAACCTCTATGCCTGGAACTATCTTGACGAGGTGATCAATGTCGGCCAGTTCTTTCCCGTCCAGTTGAAGCTTCCGAAATTCACGACACAGGAAACGAAAGAGCTGATCGTATCACGCTATAAGGAGGACGAAATCCAATTCGTCGATGACGTTAAGTCCGAGAATCAAGCGTTCATTACGTTCAGCAGAGTCCCGGTCACGGTAAAACCGCTGGGGATAACCGTTAACATTCCGTCTATAACATTCAATTTCAATCTGCTCAGATTCTGGTTATCACGGAAGAAAGAGAAAAAAACGGCCGAAGACATCATTTTTGAGCTGCTTAATTATTATTCGAATGGCAATCCTGGCGTTGCCAAAGTGATCTGGGAAAAGAGCCTTCAGTATCCCACGATCAAACCGAGTTATATACAGGAGTGCTCCTTCAAGATCGAGCTTGATTATACCGAATCCTTTATCCTGTATTGCATCCTCGCAATAGAATCGGTTACCAAGGAGGAATTGGTTGCACTGAGCGGCGATGGTACGGTAGATAAGGTACTTTCGCGATTAGTGCAACAGGATTTAATCACCGTTGATAAAGAGCATTATACGCTCAATCCCGAAGCCTTGAAGTGCGTAGTAGGCTACCTGAAAAAAGCAGGGGTGATCTGGTAAGATGGCCGATACGACGTTGGTTGATGTGCCACTGAAGAGCATTGATCTCGGCACGATTCTGAGTACGATTTTGATCCTTATCATTGCGTATCTGATAACGCGTGTCATCGCGTATCTTCTCACACGGTTTTCAGAACGAGCAGGGGAGTACCGGATAACCGTCAAAATGGTGATACCGCTTTTGAAATTCTCTATTTATGGCATCGCGATCTATTACATTGCAGCGTCGATCCTGAGCCTCTCGTCAACCCAGCTCGTCGCATTCTCAGGGCTGCTCGGTGCTGCGATCGGTTTCGGTCTGAAGGATCTCTTCGCCGATGTCGTCGGCGGTCTCGTAATCACCGTCGAGAAACCGTATCAAATTGGGGATAAAGTCACAATCGGGGGCTATTATGGCGAGGTCAGTGATATCGGGATCCGGGCAACCCGGCTGATAACGCCGGATGATAATCTTGTGTCGGCACCAAACTACTTGATTTTCACGCAGGCAGTAGCGAGTGCAAGTGCAGGCAGTCCCGAGATGATGGTGGTCATCGACTTATTTATAGACCCTGATTCCGATGCCGAGTTAGGCCTGAAGATTTTAAAAGAAGCGGTTGTCACCTCGAAATACGTGTACATCTCCAAAAAGCGGCCGTTTACCGTGCTTTTAGAGGATTTCCCGTTTTACCGTCGTCTCCGGGCCAAGGCGTATGTCTACGATTTACGGTACGAGTTCGAGTTCAAGTCAGAAGTGACCCGGAGGACCTGGAATGAGTTTGCGAAGCGGGGCATAAAAGCGCCGGAACTGCCCATTATGGGCGAACAGAACAGGAGCGGAGGAGCGTATAGATGATAAAAAAGGTCGTTAGTCTCATAACCCTTGTCATTATCACGGGTGCGTTCTGGTTCGCCCAGTTCCAGTACCCAAATGCCTATCTGGAAAAGGGCTTTTACACCTTTCTTGCCGTTACGATACTTTATTTCGTCTTCAAATCGGTCATAGAAGAGATCGTTGTGAGGAACATAAAAGAAGCGAAGGCCCGGTACTCGTTCAGAAAGACCGTTTCGATTCTCTATATCGTGGGTATTGTGCTCGCACTCATCAGGATATGGGTGGAGCACACGCAGACACTGCTCGTTTCGTATGGCCTGATAGCGGCGGGAATCGCTATTGCCTTACAGGACTTTTTCAAGAACTTTGCGGGCGGGATAATCATCTTTGTCACCGGGATCTACCGTGTTGGCGATCGAATCGAACTCAACGCGAAGATCGGTGACGTGATCGATATCGGCATCTTGTACACTACCCTCTTGGAATTGCGGGAGTGGGTGGCGGGCGATCAAGCGACCGGCAGGCTAACCGTAATGCCCAATGGGGTTGTTTTAGCCGGTATCGTGAATAACTACACGAAAGACAACAACTTCATCTGGGACGAACTCGAGCTTCCAATCACGTATGATAGCGATTGGCAAGAAGCGGCGACTACCATACGCCGTATTATTACAGCGGAGACGAAAACGATGGCGGACGAGGCGGAAAAAGAGATTTTAAAGCTTGGCGAGAAGTATTATCTCACGGTACGGGCGGTCGAGCCCGAGATCTATTTGACGCTGACCGACAACTGGATCACCTTTCACATCCGGTACATCACCGATGTACGGAAAAGACGGGTGATACGGAATACATTAGGCCAACTGATTCTTGAGGAGCTGCGGAAGTCCGAGACGGTTAAGATCGCATCGGCGACCGTGGATATCGTCGGCTTCCCGGAATTGCGACTACAGCAAGCTGGCAAAAAGTAGTGCTACCGAAGCAAGCGGCATCTAGTGTTTACCGCACGCTTTTTCGTTTCTCTTCTCGATGCCGATTTTATGATTTTTCTTCTCGCGCACTTTTTCAAACGTGCTTCGCACAATGGAGAAGGGGAAGTGGACCATTTGGCGGAGTCCACCGGCGGTGGAGAAATTCCGTAACGGTCTTTTTATCTCCGAGATCAGCTCATGGACGATAATCTTCTCTTTAACCTCCCCCACCTCTTTTACCAGCGCTAATCGGTGAATCGAGTACAGCCCGATTAAAAACGCAAGGAAGAAGAAGAAATCCCACTGGCGGAGGTTCAACGTTTGAAGAGCCAGCTCTCCACCGGGGCTTATCCACCTGAGCGTCCACGAAAGTTCGCGGCCCACGAAGAAGTCAACACAGAAGCCGCCGATAATGGGGGCGATACCCGCTGCGATCGAATTGATGAAGCTCGTAGCAGCCAAATACGCAGTTGCCTGCCCCTGTGGCGCCAATTTCAGGCCGATGTTGCCGGAGGCGAGGGTAACGCCGGCGATGGAAATGCCCATAAAGATGTGAATGGCGATCAGGAGCGGCATAGTCAATACGTACTTTTCGGGCAGGGTGGTAAAGGTCCAGGCGAAGATACAGACCATGAAGAGCGGCCCACTGACGCCAAGCACCGATTTGTTACTGAAGCGGTCTGAGGTTCGCCCCCACAGTTGTAAGAATGCGATATTCATGAGCTGACTCACGACGAGGAGGGTGATAACGATGGATATGTTCAATTCCAATCGTTGGAGCATGTAAACGGTGAAGAAGGGCGCGGCCAAATTGACGGCAAAGTTCCAGGAGCCCAGGAAGAGGATGAGGTTCTTGAAATTGAGGTCCTTAAAGGGCTTCGAGATCAACGTGAAGAAGGCCGGAGGTTCCTCGATCGACGGCATTCGCGGCTCCGGTATGGTTGATACGAAGTACGCATCAAGCATGCCCGCAAGGAACCCGAAGAAGAAGAGGATTGAATAGCTGTAGAGCGCGTACTCAGGGTACAGCTTACTCCAGTAGTCGATGTAAAAGCCCGCAGCGAGGCTGAGCGGGATGCCCAATCCGGTCGCCAGGCGCATTCGTTTCGAGAAGAATGTCCCGAGGCGCGCTTGCGGTACGAGGTCACGCATCCAGGAGTTCCAGCCGCTGCTGCTGATCGCGCCAATGGCCGCGTAGAGCAGGAGCGCAGCAAGGAGAAGGGATAACCAGAGTTCGCTACGGAATATGATGGGGATCAGCGCGATGAGTACCCAGAAGGATCTGCTCACAATAATCGAGTACACGCAGATGATCTTCCGCACACGGAACTTCTCGACAAAGTAAACGGACGGTATTTGTATGAGCTGCGCCAAGGGCGGAATGGCGGCGACGAGCCCGATGACCAGGTTAGAAGCGCCAAGCATCAAGGCAAAGGCGACCAAAAAGGCACCGCCCGTGAGCGTTACCATCGTTTGTGCGGCCAGACCATCTTTGATAACACTGCTCAGGCCTGATTGGATCTCTTCTTCCGTCAGGGTATCTTTAACCGCGAATCTCACGCTCACGCTCTCTCTCTATCCTTCCTCGCCGCTTACCATAGGTTGCTCATACTTTTGGTTCTTACGTGATTAAACTCTTATCGCCTCGGCCTGTAAGCAAGCAAGACAACAAGCACGTTCAGTTACCTACCCTACATACGTCGTTGCGACGAGGACCGCCATAAACGCACCGTATAAAACAAGCAACGCGAGTCCTTCTACGCGACTCAATTCCCACCGGGTCTTTATGAATATCAGCAGCAGGACCGTCATGAGAATCATAAACGGCGCGATAACGGCCAGCGTTTCACGTGTGACGGCGATCGGAAATACTAAAGCGGAGACACCCAGGATCAGGAAGATGTTGGCGATATTGGAGCCGATGACATTGGCAACCGCGATGTCGCCGTACCCCTGCCGCGCGGCGGAAACCGAGACGCTCAGTTCAGGTAGAGACGTGCCGACCGCCACGATGGTTATGCCGATCAGCATCTTCGAGATCAGGAAATACTCGGCGAAGAAGACCGTCTCGGCAATGAGATACTTAGCGCCGACGATAACGGCCGCGCCGCCCAGTACCAGGACCGCGAAATCCTTGACAAACCCGGTTTTGAGTTCTTTCGCGCGTGCTTCGTCAGAAGCGCTTTTGTCATTGTTCCGTTCCTGGCGGCGGTTGGAGACGGCGTTGATTACGGTGCGCACGTACTCGAACTTGAAGAAATAGGTGAGGAACTCTTTGAAGCCGTATGCACCCTTGAATTGCGGCTTCTCTTTTAACAGGAACAGGATGTACGCGAGATAGAGCAGCAGAAATATTACGGCTTCGAAGCGCGAGATCGTACCGTTGAGGATGAAGAGGTAGAGCACGAGCGCGGCGAAGAGCATGAGGTAGCCGTCCCGTTTCAGCATCTCTTCCCGCGTCTTGATGACGGCAATAGAAGCGGCGACCCCGAGAATCAGGCCGATATTGGCGATGTTCGAGCCGACGATATTGCCCATGACGATATCGCTTTGTTGTTGTAGTGAGGCGGCGACCGAGGAGGCCAATTCAGGTATGGACGTGCCTATCGCGACAAGGGTGAGCCCAATGACGAACTCGGAGACGCCGAGCTTCGTCGCGATCGCCGCCGCAGCTTTGACGAAGAAGTCCGAGCCCTTGACGAGCAAGACCAGGCCGATGATGAGCATCACAACCTTACCGAGCAGCACTTCCGGTTGCATGATGCCTTAAGATTAACTTCAACCCTATTTAGGTTTTGATACGCAGCATGACCAAAACCAGAGCACAAGAGGCGGAACGAACAAACGTACCGGAGTGCTCTCTTTTCATTCAGGCGGCTCTAGCTCTTTTACTTCCTACCGACGTATAGCCCGTATCCGAAATATCTAAAAAGTCTAAAAATGCTTCGAGGCGGAATGCTTATCTCCTTTATCCACTTTCTGACTGCCGGACTCTTGAAGCAGAGGGAGAGAAATTTACCCCATGCCCCTACGTAGTCGCGGGGGTCCATCTGTCTAACTTCACTAACCCATTGCCGTAAAGCACTGGTTTTGTGAACCCTTGCTGCTACGCCGGTAAGTCCCGCTTGCTCCAATAACACCTTCCACCCAGCAGGATTTAAGAACTCTGCGTGGCCTAAAGCGCGGGATAGGTATGCAACCAATTCTGGCGGCGGTGTCTCCACCCAGGTCACCTCATTCATCCCAACGTACCCTCCTAGTTTGGTCACCCGCGCATACTCGCGTATCACCTGCTGTTTGTCCTTTGCAAATGCAACCACCGACTCGCACATAACCGCGTCGAAAACCCCCTCCGTAAAGGGAAGATTCTGTGCGTCCCCTATCGTGAATTCAACCTTGTCCTCAACATTTTTTCGTTTGGCTCGTTCCTTCGACCGTTCGACCATCAGCTCAGAAAGGTCAATACCGACCACGTTACAACCGTACTCTTCGGCCAGGTAGCACGCAGTTATGCCAACACCGCACCCGACATCCAGAACATGTGAATCGTTATTAATCTTGCATGCCTCGATTAGCTCTCTGGTGGCTTCGAGGCCCCCCATGTGCTTGGTCAGACCCCACGAAGCTTGCAATTCGAAGTAGTAAGATTCTGTTTCCGATTCTGACATCTTTTCTCGTGATTTTGGTTTAGCTACCCTCTTCAGATAAGCCTGGGCAGCCGTACTGAGATACAGCTCAAAAGCGGTCATTTATTCAGCTCGCGCTCAAACACGTCCTTGAGCTTCGCCGCTTTGCCCGCTTCATACTCCGTGAGCGCCTCCTCTAACTGGGCTTCCTCGTCCGGAGTGAGGATCGTATCTGCATCCACCATGTGCGCTTTTATGTATTCCAGCTCCGCACGTATCGCCTTCAATTCCTCCCAGATACGGTGCTCACCTGTCGCGTCCATGACTAAAGATACACCTTTAAAGCTTGAAGAGCATTTGCATTGCATGATCTAAGAAGAAGCCTGAAGAACGTAGTCGTCGAGCACGTTGAAGCCGAGGACGAGCACACCACCTTGCCGAGCAGCACTTCTGGTTGCATGATGGCTTACTATTACATTCAGCGCTATTAAGGTTTTTGCGAAGGTGTGTGGTTATTTTGACGACACGTAAACCCGCCCTTTCTCGATTAGGATTTAAAAAACACGAATACGAGGGTGAAGGAGGGATATGTGAACATTGAACGGCAGAAAACTGTTAAGTAAACCAAAAAAGGTTACACATCGATGTATTCGTTTTTATGAGTCCTCTTTTCTTTCTTTTTCTGTAAAGGAGGA
>JAFGHB010000073.1 GCA_016930255.1 Methanomicrobia archaeon
TTCAACACTAAAAGGTATCATAGAGGGATCAAAGCCATACCAGCATCACTTTATACCGGGTAGTTTCAAAGTTTACTTAACAAAAACCGAAAGCTTTAATAATGCCAAGGTGAATAACGTATGGACGTAAAGGTAATATGAAAAGAGATGTTAGATGATATAGACCCGCTTGAAAAAACACTTTTAGGCATTTGCTTCGGTGTGCTCATCGGCTGCCTTATCTTCGGCTCTGTATTCTACCAGTATGACCCACGGAACCCCATCCCGATTTGGGAAACGATTGGACTTACCAATAGCTCTTCTCAGCCCCACTCTCAACAAACAGCACAAACGACTACACCTACTCCAGAACAAACGCTAACTCCAACACTAAGCCCAACACCAACGGCAATAGAAACGCCTACACCCGCACCCACCGAAGAAAACCGTGTATACATCAGTGATCTTGATCTTCAGAATGAATGGGTGAAAATAACCAACACCGGTACATCACCAGTAACATTAACTAAATGGAAAATTACGGATGACGGTGCCAAACACACCTACATTTTCCCTTCGTTTACTCTGTCTTCAGGTGCTACCGTAACACTGTACACAAGGCCTGGGTCGGATTCCGCTACCGAACTATACTGGGGAAGCGGGAGTTCCATTTGGAATGTGGAAGGTGACACTGCGACACTCTACGATGCCAGTGGGGATTTGGTAGATCAGTTGAAAGCTTGAAGTAAACAGACTTCCTAGGTTTTTTGACATAAATTGGCCTTATTCCCACCCACTTCGGCGTAAAACGGAGCAACGCCATTGAGTGTCACTCATCATAATAATCGTGTTACCACGGCGAATGGAGCGAAAAAGTTAAATACGAAGACGGCGAAACTCTGAATATGATAACGGTAGCGATAAATGGATGGGGTAGAATTGGCCGAATTCTGTTTAGAGCAGCGCTACGGGATAAATCAGACCTCGATATCGTGGCAATAAATAGCCGAGCGGCGGAGGCTTCCTGGGTCGCACATCTCTTGAAGTACGATTCCGTGCACGGGGTGTTTGCTGCTGACGTGCAGGCGAATAAAGACAAGAACACGCTCGTAGTGAATGGAAAGGAGATAAAGATATTAGCGGAGACCGCCCTTGAGAAGCTGCCCTGGGGCGATTTGGGTATCGATCTGGTAGTGGAATCCACGGGGGCGTTTCGAGACAGGAAGAACGCATCGAAACATCTCGCCGCCGGCTGCAAGAAGGTACTGATATCCGCGCCGGGAAAGGAGCCGGATGTAACGATCGTTCCGGGGGTCAACGACGAAATGTACGACCACGCTGCGCACAAAATTATTTCACTCGCCTCCTGTACCACCAATTGCCTGGCCCCCGTGGCAAAGGTGCTCAATGACGAATTCAGCATCAATCGTGGCTTTATGACCACGGTGCACGCGTACACCAGTGACCAGAAGCTTCTTGATGGTCGGCATAAAGACTTGAGGAGAGCACGTGCGGCTGCTATGTCCATTATACCCACGACCACCGGTGCTGCAGCGGCATTAGGGGTTGTATTACCTCCATTAGCGGGAAAAATGGACGGAATCGCGTTACGAGTGCCTACAGCCAACGTTTCCATCGTGGATCTCGTGACAGAGTTAGGACGAGACGTCACGCGCGACGAGGTGAACGGTGCTCTTGAGCACGCAGCGCAATCGTCTTTGCGCGGTATACTCGCAGTTTCTCATGAGCCGCTTGTCTCCATGGATTATATCGGCACGAACTATTCGTCCGTCGTTGATGCGGAGTATACAAATGTGATCGGCGGCAAAGGCAACTTCGTGAAAGTGCTCTCGTGGTATGACAACGAGTGGGGCTACTCGTGCCGCTTGGTCGACATGATGGACCGGATAGCGAAGCTAGGACTGTGATGTGGTGCGTAAATACGCGGGATTGCAGATAAGAATGAATAACCAGTTAAGAGATTTCCTGACCCTGGATGATTTCGACGTAGCAGGCAAAACGGTGCTCTTCAGGGCGGATTTGAACTCCGTCATTATCGATGGCAATGTCCAGATGAAGGAGCGGATAGTGGAGAATGCGAAGACGATACGGGAACTTACGGAGCGGAACGCGAAGGTGGTCATTCTCGCACATCAGGGTCGTGCAGGCGGCAAGGAGTTCCTTCCACTGGAGCAGCACGCGCGCTTGCTCAATACCATCGTGGACGTCACGTATGTTGAGGACATCATAGGGCCTGTCGCACGCGAGACGATAAAGAGACTTGAGAACGGTGAGGTGTTATTGCTCGACAACGTGCGATTGCTGGCCGAGGAGACCCTTGCCAAAACGCCGGAAGAGCATTCGAAATCGATCTTTGTACAGAGGCTTGCTCCGCTCGCCGATCTGTACATAAATGATGCGTTCTCTGTGGCTCATCGGGCGCATGCATCGGTGGTAGGCTTTCCTATGGTGCTGGATGCCGGCGTGGGTCGCTTGATGGAGAGTGAGTTGAGCGCCCTGGAACGTGCGGTTAATAACATCGAACGCCCATCCGTATACGTGCTCGGAGGCGTGAAGCCAGAAGAGGTATTCGATATAATCGAGTTCGCACTGGAGTCCCGAGAGGTGGATTACATACTCACCACCGGCGGGGTTGGCAATCTCTTCATGGTCGCGAACGGTATGATCCCGATGAAAGTCGAGGATCAACTCTTAGAAAGCGTGCGCAGGGCAAAGGACATACAGAGACGAGCGGGCAATAAAATCAAGTATCCCTGGGATCTCGCTATCGAGCTGAACGGCAAGCGCGAGGAAATTCCGGTGGATATGGTCAAACCAAACCAGCCGATCTACGATATCGGGCATGTAACGATGGAGAAATATTCAGAGATCATCAAGAACGCGCGTACGGTGATTATGAAAGGTCCCGCGGGATACTATGAGAGGGAGGGCTTTGCAGACGGCACGCGAGCGCTCTTCAAGGCAATCGCGGAATCCAAAGCGTTCTCACTTCTCGGTGGCGGGCATACCTCGGCGGCGATCAGCGAACTCGGTCTTGATAGAAGTGAGATGAAGCATGTCCACGTGAGTCTCGCGGGAGGCGCATTCCTGCGTTATCTCTTAGGGAATCAACTACCAGGGCTCGAGGTATTGAAGCGAAAAAAGTAAGTTTATCTTGTGGCTTGTGTTAGTTACTATTACCTAAAAGAGGGGTCGTAGGGTAGAGGATATCCTGTCAGGTTCCGGACCTGACGACCTGGGTTCGAATCCCAGCGACTCCGCTCAAACCTTTTGCGACGCAAAAGCGTTTTCGTGGAATAATCAAGCTGTTTCTTTAGACAGATTTTAAAAAGTACATGATATGGAAAATACGGGCGATCTGGGAAGTAACGAGATTAGAGCACGGCTTGATGTATGGCTTCGGCGTGCTCATAGGAATAATCATTGCGGGAGGTAGAATTTACGAGCCTGCGTCGATTTATGGGCTCTCGTTGGTGCTCCCATCGTTCGGCGCGACGTTCGGATTTTTTACCGCGCTCTTCATCCAGGCCGGCACCTTTGCGCTCAACGATTACTGCGACCTGAAATCGGATATTGCGAACAAGAGGCTGGATAGACCGCTCGTGAGGGGCGAGCTGAGTAAAAAGGAGGCGTTGCTCGTCTCGATTTCAGCCACTACGCTCGGCATTATAATTGCCTCGTTTCTCCATCCCGTTCTCTTCATCCTGGCGGTAATATCAGGGGTGCTCGGTATCCTGTACGACCTGAAGATGAAGGAATTCCTTGCCGTGAGCAATATTTATATCGCGTTGACGATGGCGATACCCTTTATCTTCGGCGGATTGATCGTCGTACCCAACAGGATAGACCTGGTGCTCCTTGTCCTTGCCACTATAGCGTTCCTCGCGGGCTTCGGCAGAGAGGTAATGAAGGATATTGCGGATATAAAAGGTGACGCGCTGCGGGAAATAAAGAGCTTTGCGCGGCTATACGGCGTGAAGCAAGCGGTACGGATTGTGATCATCTCGTATGTGCTCGCCGTTGTGCTGAGTGCAATTCCGCTCTTCTCGGTCAATACCGCTTATTACTTCGATCTTGCGTATCTATTTCCGGTTATGGCGGCCGATGCGCTGTTTCTCCATACTTCTCTCGCTCTGTGGAGCATGCACGACGAGACTGGGGACTATGACAGAATGAGGAAAGAGACGTTGCTGGCGATTGGTATTGGGTTACTAGCATTTGTAAGTGGTGCTCTCTGGTAAGTTAACTTACTCGGCGGTTTAAATAACGAAGCCGTTCTGTTTTCCTAGCTCATTGGTGGCAGCGGAATAAAAAAAGAAAAAAGGAAACCCTGCTTACTTAATTATCATTCAATTCTAATCGCAGGGATCCAGTTATGATATTTTTTACCATTGGCATCCTCGAATGTGGTGCAGGTTATTGTTCCTCCTGTCGCATTAACTGGCGTTTCATGTAGTATCTGCGGGTACGAGCCGAGTTCGATCGTAATATTGTAAGTTTTCCCGGCTTCCAACGTCACCTCGTCAAAGGTTAGCGTTTGCCAGTCGCCCGAGTAGCCGCTCCAGGTCGCATTAACGTCGATGCCGTCGCCCCAGACACGTACGTATTCGCTGTGACCGCCCGTTCCCGTGCAGGGGTAAGTGTACAGCGTATGGACAACAGTGTCATTCTGAAGTTTTATCGTTCCGTTGAAGGTGCCCCCGATACTCGGGTACGGGTTCAAGGATTCTCCGGTATCAAAGAGGTTCGGATAAACCTCGCTGTAGGTTACTGCGTACATCTCCGTGGGTATCCAAAGCAGCAAATCGTTCTGCCCATCTCCATCCAGGTCGTATGGTCCCAACAACCACCACGCAAACCAGAGTGGCTCATTTGATTGTGCTTCAAAAAGGTGCGTGCCATCGTAGCCGCGCTTGGCTATTAGCTTTACCATCTCTGTACCCGGTGATTCGTTATCTACCCATTCAATAACGATCGCATCGTCCAAGCCGTCATCGTCCAGGTCGAGCAACCAATCTACCCAGATCTCGCAGTTCCACTCGCCGCTTGCATTTACTGACTGCTCCCATAGATGCGTGCCGTTACTCCCTTCCTTTGCTACTAGCGCCCCTGTTGTTGTATTGGTCGATACGTTATATACCCATTCATAGACGATGACCTCAAGCCAACCGTCTCCATCCAGATCCGCTATCCCGTCTACCCAGATCTCGCAGTTCCACTCGCCGCTTGCATTTACTGACTGCTCCCACAGATACGTGCCATTACTCCCCACCATTGCTACTATCACCGCTGTTGTTGTATTGGTCGATGCGGTGTAGCTACCTCTGCAGATGATAAAATCCATCAACGCGTCTCCAGTCAAGTCAAATCCTGTTCCCATCCAAAAACTGATCCCTGTTCCGCCCATGGGCTGTTCCCAGAGATGCGTGCCATTCGTCCCCTTCTTCGCTATTACGCTAAACGTCACAGTTTGTGATGAACTATTAACCACCAACTCGAAAACGATGAGATCATCCAAATCATCTCCATCGATGTCCGGGAGCAGCCATGTCCCGATATTGGTGGTCAAGTAGCCACTTGCGTTTACTGACTGTTCCCAGAGCTGCGTGCCATTGATACCCTTCTTTGCGATGAGTTTGGTCGTATCGAGGTCGAGCGACTCGTTATAGGTCCATTCACGGACAAGGACATCATTCAAGCCATCGCCATCTAGGTCCAGTGTCAACTCCATATCAACTTCAATTTCACACCATGTCCCCTGTATCGATTGCTCCTCCCACAGGTGCGTACCATCGTATCCTCTCTTTGCGAGTATCGCCATCGTCTCTGTATCTGTCGTTTCGTTATAACCCCCTTCAATAACGATCGCATCATCCAGACCATCGCCGTCCAGATCAAGTAGCAAATCGACCCACTTATCGCAATGCTCATAGCCACTTGCATTCACGGATTGCTCCCACAGGTGCGTACCATTGATACCTACCTTCGCTATTAAATTCCCCGTCTCTGTATCTACCGTCTCGTTATATACCCACTCGTAAACGATAACGTCCTCCAAGCCATCGCCGTCCAGATCTGCAAGCCAATCGAGCCACATGTCGCAATTCCAAAAGCCGCTTGCATTCACCGACTGCTCCCACAGATGCGTGCCATTTTTGCCCATTTTGGCTATTAACTTCACCGTCTCTGCATCTGCCGTTTCGTTATATACCCATTCGTAAACGATAACGTCCTCCAAACCGTCTCCATCTAGATCAGCTATCCCCGCTACCTCCTTATCGCAATTATCATAGCCACTTGCATTCACCGACTGCTCCCACAGGTGCGTGCCATTCGTCCCCTTCTTCGCTATTACTCTCGCTGTGATTGTATCCGTTGATTCGTTATAGATCCATTCTTCAACAAAAAAATCATCCAAATCATCCGCGTCCAGGTCTTCCAGCAAATAGAGCTCCATAAAAACCTCGGTTCCGCTAAGTGTCTGTTCCCAGAACGTTGTGCCATCATTTCCCTTCGTTGCGATTATCGTTACCGATTCGGTATCTTCCGATGCATTATACTCCCGAGCTCGCACAATCACGTCCTCCAACCCATCACCGTCGAGGTCCGTGATCCACTCGACCCGTATACTACAGTTCTCGTAGCCGCTTGCGCTTATAGAGTGTTCCCAGAGATGCGTACCATTGTTCCCTTCTTTTGCTATCACCTTCTTCGTCTCTACATCCGTCGATTCGTTATATTTGCGTTCGTAGACTATCACTTCGTTCAACTCGTCCTCGTCCAAGTTGAGCACCCATTCGGCACTAATGCCACACTCAGTTCCATTTACCGTCTGATTCCACAGATGCGTGCCATCGTAACCTCGTTTTGCAATCAATTTTTTCGTCTCGCTATCTGTCGATGCATGATATTCCCGCTCATAGACGATAACATCATCCAGGCCATCACCGTCGAGGTCAGTGAACCAGTCGACCCATATACTGCAATTTCCGGTCCCGTTCGCACTTACCGATTCTTCCCACAGGTGCGTGCCATTCGTCCCCTTCTTTATTATTATACTCCTTGTCTCGAGATCCGTGGCAGGGTCATATTTGATGGTGAATACCATAACATCCGGATTGTTGTCGCCGTCGACATCCAAGATGATATCTGCATCTGTGTTGTTAACCGCAAGGGATTGGTTCCAAAGAGTCGAGTAATTACCGGAAAGATTGAGGGAGCCTGACCCTTGCATCAGCCTCTCAGACACTTCTCTTGACGCACTGTCGAAAGGACTACTGAATCTCTTCTCTTCGTTCCCCGTTGATAACGGTGCGAACGCTACGACGGATTGAAGCTCTTCAGATTTGCCTCTCATACTCTTCCTTCCTGACCGTAGTTCCCTTTGATCTCCTGTCTGTTTCTCCACATCGCTAACGCCCATTAAATCTCCAAATACTGTTCGGCTTTGTAATTCACCGTTCCTCGTACCGTCAGTCATCTGCGAGATGTTATAATTACCGCCCACCACGTCTAGCCCTTCTGGAAGCAGTTTCATCCGCTGTTCCATCAGGTTCTTCATGGCCTCGAAGCTCGTCGCGTGCGCGTCTCCAGATCGCCTTCCCGCCATATCCGGAATCGCTGTAACCGGTACAGTTAACGCCATAAGCACCGAGATTGTCAACATCACTGCCAATGCAATACCTATCCAACTTCTCACTTTTTTCACTTTTCCACCTCCGCTAATCTTACCAGAACTCTATTCATGATTATAAAACTTTCGGCCAACCGCGAGAGAAAATAACTGAACAAAATAGGTACGTACTATAAATAGATGAAAGTAGCAATCGGCGGCACGTTTGACACGCTGCACGACGGACATAAGAAACTGCTGAAGACGGTGTTCGAGTTGAGCCGAGGGGGGAAGATAATCGTGGGCGTGACCTCCGATGCAATGGCTCGTGCCAGCAGAGACCGTGAGGTTCTCCCTTATGAAGTACGGGCTGAGAGCATCAGACGGTACATGCGCGAGGAATACGGCGTAGAAGTAAGAATCGTGGAGTTAAACGATCGTTATGGCGTCACCCTGGACGAGGATTTCGATTATATCGTTATATCGCCAGAGACGTATCCCGTGGCATTGGAGATAAACGAGCTCAGAGAAGCGCGTGGCAAGAAACCCATCCAGATCGTCACGGTTGAGCACGTCAAAGCGGCAGATGGCAAGGCGATATCGTCTACGAGGATAAAAGCGGGCGAGATCGATCAGCACGGGAGGCCGCTGCACCACGGGTAGGGGATAGAGAAAATGACCGTGGAAAGAGTACTTGCGGAGCTAAAGGGGCGAATTCCTGCAGTGGAAGAAACACATGCCCCGATACAGGCGGAAGATAGATAGCCTGCATACAGTGGCGCAGAGAACGGTAAAAATAAAAAGAAATGAAAAAGGCCTTAGCGCCTCTTTCGTGCTATGGTAACAGCAGCGATTGTCGATAGCAGGGCGAGCAGGGCGAATGCCCCTAACGGTGTCATGATGGGCGCTTCTACTGCTTCGCAGGGGTTGAATCCCGTGAGGAGTGTGATATCGCCACTTCTCGCAGCAGCATCACCAGTGTAAGACATAACTAGAATTGACTTCGATCACTCCCCCTTCCGGACGTGGGGCGAAATCATGGATAAGGATACTGCCGGAATTGCCTGCACTTGCATCCCCAGTCCAGAGCATTAAAAAAACAGGACCAAACGTTGTATGCGCGTTAACCGAAGTACTTGTAAAGTCGCCCGAATCCCCAGAGACACTGTTTCCCGTCGACAGAATCGAGGACCCAAAGGTTACCGGACCTGCGGCGAGTATTTCAAAAGAGCCGGAATCCCCACCGGAATCCCCATTAGCCCAGCCTGTCCCAAGTATGCCTGCATAACAGTTGAAACCCCTACCCAATGCGTATGCCGTAAGATGGCCTGATGTGCCGTTAGCGCTCGCCGACGAATAGATTTGGCAGCTGTTCATGTCGATACTACCACCACTCCACAGCTCCACAGCTCCGCTGTCGCTCCCCGCGGGGCTAGTGTGAATGAAGGCACTGAGGAGTGTGATCGTGTTGCTACCCTGGGCATACAATGCTACGTCTCCCGATGTGCCGTTATTGCTTGGCCCCGAGAAGATTTGGCTGCTGTTCACGTCGATACTACCGCCACTCCACAGCTCCAGATCTCCGCTGTCGATCTCCGCGTTGCCAGTCCAAATCGTAGCATAGAGGAGCGAGATACTGTTGCTCCCGAAAGCCTTGACGAGCACCTTACCGCTTGTAGCACCAGGTCCTGAAAAAACGGTGCCCAAATTCAGATCGACCGAGCCCGCAGCTTCAAGCGTAATACTGCCATTGTTCCTGCAAGAGAATCAGCGGTGTGAAGGCGACCACCATTTCTGATGAGGATATCACCGCCTGAGATGATCGTGATGGAGCTATTTGTGGTATTGACAATTCCGTTGTTCTCTATGAGCACATCGCCCGTCGTCAGTATCGTTACGGTGCCATTATAGCTGACCGTCGTATTTTTCACCGTGTAGTTGCGGTAGTTGTAGACGCCGCCCGGCAGCTCTTGCGGCGGCACATCAATCGCCTCAAAATCTTCCGTCCCGTTCGATACGCCCGAAATCACACCGATCGAAGGCATCACGGGCAACTCAGGCGGACAAGCCGCTGAATTTTCCGCGTACGTTATCGTCCCTTGAGTCGGAGCAGCTCCTGTCACGAGGTTGCTATTTGTTACGGTAATCGCACCTGCAGATACCAGCCCGGTAGAAAAAGAGATCAGCACGATTGCTGCGAGACACACTTCTAGTTTACGGTTCGTCATTATGCACTACCCAGCTACTCGGTTAGTGACACCCTATTTAAGCTTTTCGGTTTTTTTGGGCTTGCGCACGTAAAATATCAAAAGTGAAATGACTGAATAAACGTGCAGATGCGAATAAACGTGCAAAGCCGCTTAGAGCACAAGTCTCTTCTCGAATCGTGTCAGATTCTCACAGCCGCTCTTCCGCACGAGCACCATATCCTCCAGCCGGACACCGCCCACTTCGGGATCGTACAGGCCGGGCTCGAGGGTTATCACATTCCCCGTTTGCAACACGTACTCATTATCGCTAACACGCGGGTCTTCATGCACATTGAGCCCTACGCCATGCCCCGTAGAATGAATGAACCCCGTTTTGCCACCCGTGCGTATTGTCTCGTACCCGTTTCCTTCGAATAGATCGCACACGCGGTCATGCACCGCCTTACAGGTCACGCCTTCCTTAACGAGCGCTAATGCGGCATTTTGAGCTTCCAGAACCGCTTCATACATCTCTGTTATCTCTTCTCTCGGCGCACCTTTAACGACGGTCCGTGTCATATCGGCGAAATACCGCTCTCGCTTCAATCGCGGAAAAATATCGATGATGATCGGCTCATTCGCAATAAGCGGCCCGGTTCCCGAGAAATGCGGATCGGCACTCCGCTTACCGCATGCTACGATCGGCTCGCCACCATCGAAGGTGCACCCGGCATCAAGTAATGCGTGCTCTATGTACGCCTTTACGCGTTCCGAGGTTAAAATGACCCCATTTTCCATCAAGACATTTTCTTTTACCGTTGATTTTTTTATAATCGTGACAGCGAGATCCATTGCTTTCTCGCACGCGCTTTGAGCCTTCTTGATATGTGTTAGCTCCTGCTCGGTCTTGGTCGCCCGCGCTTTCGTCATTACCATGTCCTCTACGGCCACTACGTCTATGCCGTTCTCCCTCAACGCCTCGGCAGTATACAAGGGGAAATACCTCGGCACTTCTATTGTGGTTATACGCTCTCCCCGCAGGATTTCAACAAGAAGCTCTTCCCGTTTAAGGTTCTGCCCGTAGTCGAGCGAAGAACGGACCTTTTTTACAATCGATTCCTTTTTCGCACGTCCGTACTCCATTTGCGACACAATGAGGATTTCTTTTTGCTCTTGATCGGGAATGCGGAGATAAATAAAAGGGTCTGCAGCGAGGAAGCGTGTGGCGTAATACATGTCCGCATTGCGCATGCTCTCACTGACCATTAAAAACGGCTTTTGCGGTTCCTTTGCGCTTTCTGTTTGGTTAGACATGGGTATACGTTTAGGTTTGTCACTCCGGAATATAAAGGACGTTATCGAACGCTTGACGGAGCAGAGACTGCCGAATACGTAATAACGCCACGTTAAGCCACTTTTTACCATACCGGGAGGGCGCGTAAGACAAATAGTATGCGAATAAGTTTTTGTGTAAGACGCTTAGATAACTAATTACTAATGAAACCCGTAGGATTGCTCGTTCACGGACCGGAAGTGGTAGATGAAGGTGAAGTAGAGAGAGCGCTAGAAGCGCTAAAAGAAGCCGGATTTACGGTAGAAGCGGCTTTAGGAGGTATAACGGGAAAAACCGCGGTGATCGATGCTGGTATGCAGCGCGTGATCGATATAAGCAAGGATATGCGCCCTTCGGAAGTGATCGACGATTTCTTACAGCGTGGAATAGACTTCATCCTGCTGGCGAACCATGCGAAGACAGAAGAGAGCGGCTTTGTGCTCGGCGAAGGGATTTTAAAGAATTTCTTGAAACGAAGTAAGGGAAAAGAAACGAATCTATCGTTCGTGCAATTGGAATACAGCAGCAGGATTTTGATTCGGTGGCTGGTGAAGCCCGGCGATGAGCATGTATACGGGACGATACGGGGCGTTTTTAGCGAGTTCGAGGCGAGAGAGCCGTACAAGCCCGAATCACGTTGTAAGAAAGAATCCGGTCTCGTGTACCGGGAGATACGAGGCGTGCATCCGGGGGAGAAGATCGTTGTGGATGGCGTTATCATCGGCACCGCCTCCTCTGAGAGCGGGACGAACCGTGTTACGCTGGTGGTGAAAGATGGAAACATCGTCGAACTCGTGGGCGGCACATTAATAGCGCATAACCTGGAGAAACTGCCACCGTTAGATCTGGAGCGGGAGATGGTGAAAACCGCATCGGTGATCAGACGTACGACGCCGAAACGGGTGGAACGCGGCGAACTGCAGAATAATCCAAGAACTAAGAAGCTCGTATGCTTCTTCTTCACCGTTGAGACGCTTTTCCCAAAACTCGCGCGGGCGGATTGCGCAGTTGCAGTTGCAGTGACCATAGGAGATGATACGACGAGCATTGCCGGTGACATCTTGAAACGATTTGGTATTCCCATGATCGGCATCACGGATGGCGACGCCGATGGACTCATCACTGGTATAGAAAGCGGGGCGTTGGAGGAATACGCCCAATTTCTGCCTCAGGGTTCGGTCATTATTCGTTTGAAGCCTGAAACGGACGACGTTATCGGCGAGAGGGTGAAGGAGGACATTTTTAAGGGCAGTGATGAAATCGTGCTGGACGGCGATATCGAGACGCGCATCGAGGAGTTGAAGCATCGCATACTCGAGCTGGCGAAGGACGATATCATCGGCGTCTTAGACTCGTCACCGAGACGAGCTAAGGAAGAAGCGAAAGAGTTATGATGATTTAGCCCAATAGTGTAATGGGTGTGGAAACATGGCTACCGAGATGTTAGAGGTCGGGGACGTGATGACGCCGGAGGTCATTGCGGAGGATGAGAAGACAAGGGTTACCAAGCTATCGACAGAGATGGAGATGGCCGGAATCGGGAGCGTTGTAATAACACGGGAGGGGAAACCGGTCGGCATTGTTACCGATCGCGACATAGCACTAAAAGTGTGCGCGATGAAGAGAAATCCCGACGACGTAACGGCGAAGGAAATTATGTCTTCTCCTCTGCTCACCATCGAGCCTGATGCATCGCTGGAGAAGGCATGCAAGCTTATGGCTGATAAGGGCATAAGGCGGCTGCCGGTGGTTGAAGGGGATACGCTTGTGGGCATTATAAGCGTTAGAAACATCTTGACGAGAAATCCCACGTGTGTACATAAATTCTATCCCACAGAATAATGAAAGACCGCCATCCACGTGGAACTACTAGGTGGAGACGTATACAAAAAGGGTAAAGTGAGCGGGTTGAAATCTGCGTGCAGTTCCACTTTTTATTTTAGGTTTGGATTAGATTAGAATATAGAGCATAGGGGTGAGAAGAAAAAGATGAAGGTGAAGGATATAATGAGCCGTCCCATCATTGCGGAGGATGAAGAGACGTTGGTGACGAAGATCGCGGAAGATATGGAGGAATTGGGGATAGGGAGTGTGGTAATAACGAAGGACGGCAAGCCCACGGGCATCATTACTGAACGAGATATCGCGTTAAAGGCGTTATTAAAGAATAGACGAGCGAGCGAGGTAAAAGCACGAGAGATCATGACCTCGCCTTTGGTCACTATCGATCCCGAAGACTCTGTGGAGGAGGCGTGCAAGCTCGCGGCACGAAAGCGAATAAAGCGGCTGCCGGTGGTTGAGAACGGCGTGCCGGTCGGGATCGTTAGTATTCGCGATCTGTTGACACGGAAGCCTGAGTACGTGCGGGAGTTTTACTTTTGATCTACTCTAATCCACTTCTAATTGTACCACTAGAGCATTCACAGCAGTCCTTTTTCCGTCAAGGCCTGCATGGTGCTCGCGCACACAGTGGTAATGTTCGTTACGGTACTGCCGAGCGTAGCATGAGCTTCCCGGAGATTGCCCTCTTCTATCATCCGTGTCACGAGCTTGAGCTTCTCTTCCGCCAGCTTGAACTCATCAATGCCCGTCGCGTTCGAGGCTAAAACGATCTCGTTAGACAGCGCGGCGAAGAACGTGAGAATAACTCGTTTAGCACCCTTGAATTCATCTCCCTGCATACCCTCGAGCATCAGCAGCATCTTCGAGCTGAGGATCAGTGCTGATTTTATCCGCTCTGCAAATTGGTAACTTACTATTTCGTTTCTCATTATGCTCACTCACGAATTCCCTTTACCACGCGCAGTAAAAAACTTTTTGTTGCTGCAGACTAAAGGGATAGCCATGTCAGCAACAATCTTGGTCGGAGGCTTTTTTGGTGATGAGGGTAAAGGGAAGATCATCGCGCATCTTGCAACGCATGACAAGCCTGAGATCGTGGCGCGAGGCGGTGTCGGACCGAATGCGGGTCACACGGTTATCGTGGGCGGAAAGAGATATGCATTGCGGATGACGCCTTCTGGATTTGTCTGTGAATCGGCACGGGTTCGTATCGGCGCGGGCGTCTTGGTTGACCCGCGAGTGCTCATGGAAGAGATTGAGTCGTTAGGGCTGCGAGATCGTATCGGTGTGGATCGTCGCTGCAGTATTATAGAACAGGAACATATCGATGCGGACCGGAGTGATGCGCACTTAAGGGGTACAATCGGCTCCACGGGCACCGGCTGTGGCCCGGCAAACGTTGCGCGCGTGTCTCGAAAGGCGAGACAGGCAAAGGATGTGCCTGAGTTACAGGAGTTCTTGTGTGACGTGCCATTGGAAGTGAACGAGGCTCTGGATCGGGATAGCTTTGTATTGATCGAGGGGACGCAAGGGTTTGGCATTTCGTTGCTTTACGGCACGTATCCGTTCGTCACGTCGAAAGACACGACCGCTTCGCAGATGGCTTCTGACGTGGGTATCGGGCCAACACGCGTCGATGATGTGGTCGTCGTCTTCAAGTCGTTCCCAACACGCGTGGGCGAAGGGCCATTTGCCACGCAGGTGAGCGAAGAGAAAGCGGCTGAGTTGCATATCGAAGAGTACGGGACCGTGACCCATCGGAAGAGACGCATAGGGATGTGGGACGGCGCGATGGCACGATACTCCGCAATGGTTAATGGTGCAACGATGATTGCGCTGACCGGCGTGGATAAACTAGATCCGTCAGTGAAAGGTGCTAGAGAGTACGCCGAGTTGAGCAAAGCGGTAAAAGAGTTTGTCGCGAAGGTGGAGCAGGACGTCGATGTACCGGTGAAGTTGATCTCGACGGGACCTGAGCTCTCGGAGATCGTGGATCTGAGGGAAGAGCGATAATTTTAGATATCTTTCAAATCTCGTGAAACGATCGATGGTTGGATGATCAGAATATTCCACGTCGCGGACACGCACATCGGTTACTCGGCCTATAGGAAGATAGACGAAGCGACCGGGTTGAACCAGCGCGAAGTGGACACGTACGATGCATTTAAGCAATTCATTGATCGTGCCATCGCCGAGACGCCTGATATGATCCTCCACGCGGGTGATCTATTCGATTCCGTACGACCGACAAACCGCGCTATTTCCTTCGTATTGGAGCAACTGCTGACGTTAAACGAAGCGGGTATACCTTTCGTAGTAATCTCGGGCAACCACGAAACGCCGCGACTGAAGGAGACGGGCAGTGTATTCAGCCTGTTTGAGCACATCCCGAATGTGCATGCGGTTTACAAAGATAGCTACGAAGTCGTTGAACTTGATGGTGTGAAGATCCACGCGATCCCGCACTGCGGAGATATAGAAGGTGAGAAGCAGAAACTGCTCTCAAATGACGATCGCACTGGATTAAACGTAGCACTGCTCCACGCGAGCGTGTACGGCGCGGGGAAGCAGACGTTTTTGATGGACGAATTCAACGAGCAGTTGATTGCTATTCACGACCTGAGCGGTTTTGATTACGTTGCACTGGGGCACTATCACGGCTACACGCGGGTACGTGACGACGTGTATTACGCGGGCTCAACCGAACGCTTCAGCTTTAATGAGGTGCGCGATGAGAAAGGCTTCCTGGAAGTTCAGTTGAGCAAAGAGAACGAGGAAAGGGAGGTTACATTCCACGAGTTAGAGACCCGTGCGATGGTAGATTTAGAGCCGGTGGTATGCACTAATCGGGACGAGCATGAGATCAAGCGTGCGATAACGGATCGTATCAAGGAGTCCAACCCGCAGGATAAAGTGGTGCGGTTAAAAGTGCAGGACATACCGCTGGCGGTCTATCACACGCTGGATTTCGATGATCTAAAGCGGTTGACGCGATCTGCCGTGCATTTCGAGATCAAGTACGAGTTCCGGCGTGATAATGAAGCTCTAACGGCGGAACAGCCCTCGTTCCGATCGCTGCATACGGAGTTCGAGCACTTTATGGAGCAGTACTCGGTAGGCACAGAGGTGGATAAAAAACGGCTCAAGGAGCTGGGGCTGCAGTATATGCAGGAAGAGGAACGAGAAGGCGAGGAGTAAGATAAATAAGCGTGCTGAGGAATGATCAGAGAGTTTTGATAGCCGCTAAAAAGTTTTTTAATGCTGAATTGAAATTGATAACGCAAGCAAGAACGAAAAGAACGGGAGTCCCGTGGTGTAGCGGTCAAGCATACTGGCCTTTGGAGCCCGTGACAGAGGTTCGAATCCTCTCGGGACTACTAACAACTTTTCTTTTAGATTTGTTACCCGGCTGTTTTTTTAAAATTGTGCAGCGTAGCTTTTCCGTTCCGCGCAAGAGGCGTACGTACGTAGTAGTTGGGCCGGCCGGGAAAAGCGAAAAGTTTATGTGTAGCTTTTGAACTTAGAAGTTTTAATCGGAGTTTCTTCTCTGAAAAAGTTGGAGAGGCCGGGTCGATGAAAAGAAAGAAGGAGATGAAGTTTGGCACATTATGTGTTCACGCGGGAGAAGAGCCGGATCCGCAATACGGAGCGCATACAACGCCCATATATCAAACCTCCACCTTCGTATTCAAGGATGCCGAGCAGGCCGCGGCACGGTTCGCGGGCACGGAGAAAGGCTATATTTACATGCGCGTCGCGCCGCACACGCCCACGCATGCCGCGTTCGTCGAGAAAATAGCGGCGCTTGAAGGTGCCGAGACGGGTCTACCCTTCGCTTCGGGCATGGCGGCCATCACCGCGGTTGCGCTTGCTCAGTTAAAGAAAGGTGATCATTTAATCTCGAGCGACGTCGTTTACGGCTCTACGTATAGCTTGTTCGCCTCGATTCTCCCCAAGTTCGGCGTGGAGGTCAGTTTTGTCGATACGACTGATCTCGAAAAGGTTAAGGCCAGCTTGCAGCAGAATACAAAGATGATCTTCGTCGAGACGCCCGCAAACCCTACCTTATGTGTCTGCGATATCGCGGAGATCGCGAAACTAGCTAAAGAGATCGGTGCGCTCTCCGTCGTTGATAACACCTTTGCGACACCGTATTTTCAGCGTGCGCTGCCGTTGGGCGCGGACGTCGTGGTGCACAGCAGCACCAAATACATCGGTGGCCACGGCGATCTGTTAGGCGGCGTCGTGGTCGGCAGAGAAGCATTTATCAAGAGCATGAAGTCGGTCGTGCATACGACTGGCGGGATAATGGCGCCGCTTGAAGCGTGGTTGTGCATCAGAGGCTTGAAGACGCTGCACCTGCGCATGGAGAGGCATGCGAGCAACGCCATGGCAGTGGCTCAGTTTCTGGAGGCACATCCCAAGATCGAGTGGGTCAGATATCCAATGCTGCCCAGTCATCCGCAGCATGCAATCGCGAAGAAGCAGATGAGCGGGTTCGGGGGCATGATCTCGTTCGGCGTGAAGGGCGGCCTCGAAGCGGGCCGGAAACTCATGAACCGCGTGGAACTTTGCTCGCTGGCCGTGAGCCTCGGGACCGTTGATACCCTCATCCAGCATCCCGCATCGATGACGCATGCAACGGTTCCCCGCGAGGTCAGACTGAAGGTGGGCATAACCGATGGGATGGTGCGACTCTCAATCGGCGTCGAAGAGGTTGAGGATATCATCGCGGACCTCGACCAGGCCTTGACGTGAACAGGTAGAGTGGCTTTACGCGTTCTGGTTGCAGCAAAGAAACGATGATGACCTGCTAATATAATCCGCCTGGTATGTTTTAGGTTTTATACGGGGTGCTCGTTAGGGTAGCCATGGGCTTTGCACCTAAAAGGCTAATTTTCAATGAATTTAGGTGCAGACGTATTACACTGGCTAAAACGGCCATAGAAGAACAGAAAAA